>JAEHKV010000001.1 GCA_016838845.1 Nitrosopumilales archaeon
GATGATGTGAGTTTGGAGCTGTAGTGACCCGTAGGTCGCCGGTTCGATTCCGGTCGGCCCCACATTAAATATAATTTTAAAAATCAATTTTTTTTGTTACGTAAAACATTAAGAGCAGACCCCATTCGGAACCACTCAATCTGGAACTTGTTATAGGAATGTTTAAGCAATATTTCTACACTAGTTCCGTCTTGATGTATAATTCTGCATTGTATAGATTTTGTAGGTTCAAAGTCGTTTAATCCTATAATGCTGAGTCTATCATTTTCTTCAATTTTATCATAATCATTTGGATTTTCAAATGTTAATGCGAGGATTCCTTGTTTTTTTAAATTTGTTTCATGAATTCGAGCAAAACTCTTTACAATAACAGCGACACAGCCCAGATATCTAGGAGTCATTGCAGCATGTTCTCTACTGCTTCCTTCTCCATAGTTGTTGTCTCCAATTATTATCCAACGAATTTCTTTTTGCTTGTACTGTCTAGCAATTTGTGGACATGGTTCAATTTCATTAGTCAAAATGTTCTTGGCTTTTCCTACTTGATCATTGTATGCGTTAACAGCACCAAGCAATAGGTTATCACTAAGATTATCTAAATGGCCTCTATACGCAAGCCATGCACCTGCGGGAGAGATATGATCTGTTGTACATTTTCCTTTTGCCTTTATCAAAATTGGTAGTTCGTCAAGATCTTTTCCATCCCAGAGTGGAAATGATTCAAGAAGTTGCAACCTCTTGCTATTTTTATCAATGATGAGGTCAATACTTTCTGGATTTTTTGATGGTGACACATAAACATCCTCTGCTATCTTGAATCCTTTATCTGGAACATCTGGTGATTTTTTTGGGGGTTTTAATTTGAATTTTGAGCCATCTGCTGCAGTAAGGGAATCAGTAAGTGGATTAAAAGAAAGATTTCCGCCCAGAGCTAGAGCTATTATCATTTCAGGACTTCCAATGAAGTTCATTGTTTCTCTTCTTCCATCATTACGACCAGGAAAATTTCTGTTAAATGAAGTTACTATAGTGTTAGCTTGACCATCTTTCAATTCTGGCCTCGTCCATTGTCCAATACATGGACCACATGCATTCGCAAGAACTGTTGCACCAATGTCTTTTAGTAATTGCATTTGTCCGTCTCTTTCTATGGTTGCTCGAATTTGTTCAGACCCTGGAGTTACAAGTAATGGAATCTTAGCCTTAATCCCATTTGCTTTTGCTTGTTCTGCAAGACTTGCAACTCTTGACATGTCCTCATATGAGGAATTGGTACAGCTTCCTATCAAAGCAACTGAAATCTCATCTAAATATTGATTATTTTTTACATCTGATGAAAGCTGGGAAATCGGTCTAGCTAAATCCGGAGTATGAGGGCCGACAATGTGTGGTTCGAGAGTTGAAAGATTAATCTCAATTACTTTATCAAAATATTTTTCTGGGTTTTGTTCAATTTCAGGATCTGCAACAAGCAAATCTTTATTTTGATTTGCAATGTCCGCAATTTTTTCACGATTTGTGTATCGAAGATAGGTTTCCATTCTTTCATCATATGGAAAAATAGAACATGTTGCACCGACTTCAGCTCCCATGTTTGTAATTGTTGCCTTACCAGTACAGCTAATTGATTTTGTTCCTGATCCAAAATATTCTATTATTGCATTCGTTCCACCAGAAACTGTAAGTTCAGCAGTAACTAGCAATATGATATCTTTAGGAGCTGTCCAACCATTGAGCTCTCCAGTAAGATGAACCCCGATACGTTTTGGATACAAAATCTCCCATGGCATACCTGCCATTGTTTCCGCTGCATCTACTCCACCTACACCTATAGCAATCATTCCCAGTCCTCCCGCATTAGGAGTATGAGAATCAGTTCCAATCATTAATCCCCCTGGAAATGCATAGTTTTCTAAAACAATTTGATGGATAATTCCAGCGCCGGGTTTCCAAAAACCAACTCCATATTTGCCAGCTGCAGATTCCAAGAATTTGAAGACTTCACTGTTTTCATTAAGAGAAACTTTGATGTCAGTCTCTCCTTCAACTTTAGCTCTTATGAGATGATCACGATGAATTGTAGTTGGAAGAGATGATTGTTTTAAACCTGCTTGGATAAATTGAAGCATTACCATTTGTCCAGTTACATCTTGTAATGCAACTCTATCAGGTCTTAAAAACACGTAGTTAGAATCTTTATCAAGATTTTTTTCTTCAATTTCTACAATATGTCCTGCTAGAATTTTTTCGGTTAGTGTAAGAGATCTTCCTACAATCTTTCTGTATTTTTTAATATTTTCTTGAGATTTTGTATAAACATTAGCTACCATTGTTGGCGTTGTTTCAATTTCCACAAATTGATCATAAGTGAAACTTGAATTTAATTTTTCAAGTTTGTTCAATCTTTAGTGCATTATAAAACGGAATAGGCATGAATTATCCTGAACAATTATAAGAGAAAAACAATTTTTTAGATATATTGTTTGGGGGAGAAGTTTAGAGTCTCATTTTTGTGGACTAGATTTTAGTTATGGTTAACAAAGGTTTTCCAAAATTTGGTATGTCGCAAGCTGGTGCTTTTGTTGCAGCACTCAAGAACTATAATTTGCCTGACTTTATCCTTGAATTAGTTGCAAAAGATTGTAATTCTGATCTTTTGGAAAGAGGACGAATTGATGATAAATTGCAAAGCATGAATGATCATGCACTTGAAGTTTTACATCAAGTGTTTGTTGATTGTGATGAAGATCAAGCTGGAAGGTTTGCACAGTTTAGATTTTTTGCATATGTATCCAGCATGTACCATAAATGTGAAGTTCTGATCGATGAAACAATTCCTGGAGCTTCTGGGAAGAACCACAAAGTTCCTGTTGCTATTAAAAATAATGGCATGTATATTGCGGTTGCCTTCAACAAAGCAACTGGCAATCCTATATCAAAACGCGAAACTATCAAATTTTATTCTATTGTGGATGACATTAAAAGTGGAGACCATGGCACTCAATTAACAGATGCAGTTTATGGTTCATCTGTAGGTTTTAAAGGAGAGGCACTTGTTGAGCTGGAAAAACTCAGTAACTCAAGAAACAAAGATCCAGAACACAAGTTAGATTTTAAAACAGCAAGTTTTGAAAATAATATTTATTCAGTTACGAAGTGTTAGTCTTTAGTTATTACTAAATCCATTTTATTCCTTGATTTTTGTAATATTTTTTCTTAGCTTTTGAATGTCTCGGTCGTACATGAAATATAGAATTACAGCATGGTGATTCTGTTATAACCCAAAACTTGACATATCAAGTGTCAGAAACATAGGTTTGTCGCTTGTTTTTTCAAAATTTTTTCCGTATTGCTCAAACGGTAAAGAATCGTAGAAATGTTTAGTCCATACATCATGTACATCATCAATGTATCTTTTGGATCCAGCTTGCCTGAGCAATTCATGTGCAAGCTCATGTGAAACAACAGTACAATTTTTTTCTGCCAAAAACAAAACATCTTCGATATTTTTTGGTTGTTGCCACCATACCATACTAAAATTTTCTGCATGATAGCCCTCACAAGTACAATCTGTGTAAAGTGGTCTAAAATAACACAAGTAGAAATGGTAGATGCTTTCACCACGTTCCATATGATCTTGTACAAGAGTTGGGGTGTCTAGTCTTTGAAAAATACTCCTAGGTTTAGTGATCATTTTATCTGTTTGAATTTCAAAATCTTTTAAGAAGTGTTGTTTTATCCAGTTTTTATAAAATTCTGCCATCTTTTTTACATATTCATATTCAGCTTTTCTCTTATCAAGATCTTTTTCTTTTATTACGAAAATGAAATGAAGTAACATTGTAAGAAAAAGAGGGGGTTATACTTGACCTTCTATTCCCATCAGAGTTAGTGTAGAACGAATCTTTTCGATTTTTCGAATCTTCCACGTAATTGTTTCTCTTAGTTTTTCTACAGTATCGGATTCTATTTTTGCTAAAATATCGTATGCACCAAAAGTTCCATGAACTTCTTTGACACCTTCTAGACCTTTTAGCTGTTGAATGATTGTTTCTTCAGAACCAAGTTCACAATTAATTAGAACGTAAGCAGTTGCCATGATTATGTAAATATGATGGGATATATCAATAAACCGATTATTTTCAACTTATTTTTTATACATTCTAATTGTTTTAAAAAAATTAATTGTTCCCCGGTTCTGACTCGCACAGGATCATTGGTGATAGCCATTCTCCTCCCTGAGATCTATAACCGGGGTTGCCCAATGTTACACATCTGGGTGAATTAGAAATCATTGGCATCATTACGATCGACATCATTCTAATCCGTCTATGTGTATGCTCTAAGGGCATTTTGAAATAAATCTAGTCAAATATTAATCCAGACAGTTTAATTTCAAAGCCCACGACTGGAACTCTAATCTTAAAGTTTTCCTTGACTTCAGAATCAATCTCACCAATAATCCCAAATGGCTTGTCATTAACAAGAATATCAGCTGTCTTTCCTTCAGCAAAAGTTGGATTGGATGATGTTTTAGTTTTACATTCAATATTAAATCCAGTTTTTAATGCTGATTGTAGAATAGATTTAATTTCTGAAAAATTAGTATCGTTATGTGCACTAACACAAGCTAAAAGAATTTCTTCTTCAATTGGATTACCTTTTGAAAAAACAGTTCCAATTTCAAATAGTTTTTGTGGATAAAGTTCATGAATGTTGTTTGAGAGGTTATTTACTAATCCAGCTAGAATTGAATCACGTAGAATGGTGTGTTCTTGACTTTTAGAATTCAGTACAGAAATAATGTTAGAAGAATCACGTTTAGTTAGTTCAAAAAGTATACGTGTACTTGTTAAACTTGTATTAAATGCCTCCATATAGCCGAGGCCAATCATTATTTCACGTAGGTTGTTTAAGACGTCAGATTCATGATTTTTTTGTCCTAATGTTTGTGAAGGAGATAGATTTGGATTTAGATTTTCAATTCCATAGCCCAGAGCAACTTCTTCAACTAAATCCATTGGTCCAAATATATCAAATCGATATCTAGGAACGATGCAGGAAATAGTTTTGTTTTTAGGAGTTGCATCAAGTCTGCATTTTTTTAAAGCACTAGCAATGTTTCCAGATGATAAATTTAGACCTAACATGGTGTTTACCAAATCTCTATTGAGAAGTATTTTTCTTTGTTTAAATTGTGGAGTAGAATTTTTTGCTCCAGAGATTTTAACTGTACAAAGCTCGAATCCTGCATTTTGAAGCATTGTAGCTACAACTGCCAACATATCTTCAACATCGTTTTTGTCTGTTCCTGTAACTTCAACAAAAAGATTTTTCGTTTTTGTCGTAACTGTAGTCATAAATGAATTGATTATTGGTGGAAAAGAAACTGTATTCCCTAAAGAATCAATAATAATTGGAACTTTATCTGAATTTCCTAAAATATATCCATAGTCCTGTCCAACTTCTGAATTTTTCAGGATTTCAGAAATGGTGGTTTCTGTAGATGAGTTGAGTGGAACAAATTTGTGGTCTCGGTTGGTTGTTGTATAAGTTAGTGGAAAAGAAACCGTGTCAAAATCATGAATTCCAATTGAAGATTTTTTTCTCTTTCTTCCTATTCCAAAGTGAAGATCTTCTTGCATTACAATAATTTGCTGTAAAACTTTTTCATCGATTTTTCCGTTTAAAGCAACTATTCCAGTTACAAAAGGTCTTACCTTACTTACAGTTGTGTTTACATTGATTTGATAACCTCCAGTTTTTTTGATTTTTAGTTCAACAATACCTTTTTTTGAACCTAAAAGACCTTGCAATCCTAAAGCAATTCCAAAATCAGTTGAATAGTCAGGACGGTTAGGACTATATTCAACACGAACAATGTCATTTTCTTGGGATTCTATATCTAAGCCAAGAAAAGGAAGTGTTTGCAAAATTTTTTTTCGATTAGTTCTTCCAACTAATTTTTGAAGTCTGTGCAGCTCAAGTTCAACTACTGGCATTTTGTTACACTCCTTAACCATTTCAGGTTGTTATTGTAGAATTCACGAACATCATCTAGTCCATACTTAAGCATAGCAATTCTCTCAATTCCACCTCCCCATGCAAGAACAGGTTTTGTAATTCCAAGAGGTTTTGTAACCTCAGGTCTAAAAATTCCCATTCCAAATAATTCTACCCACTTATCTAATCTTTCATTGTATAC
>JAEHKV010000002.1 GCA_016838845.1 Nitrosopumilales archaeon
CATTTTACTTTCCATACATTTTGTTTATGATAAAAAACAAAAAATTAGAACTTGATGAAACCTTTGATGACATTATAGAAAAGGAGATTGAGAGACTGAAATGAGCTGGCGAAAAATTACTATGAAATTTCCTGGTAAATGCATAGTATGCAATGAGAAAATTGAAAAAGATGAGATTGGGTTTTGGGCAAAAGACGTTGGTGTTAAACATGAAAAGTGTGCTGAAATTAAAGAACTAACATGTGGTGTATGTGGCGGACCAGCTGGTTGTCCTACATGTGAATTTCGTGATAGTTGTGATTTAGAACAGGTTTCTCAGATTTGTATTTGTAAAAAATGTGAAGCTAGAACGGAACCATATAATCTATATCAAAAATCTGTCATGAAAAAATTTCGTTTACTAAATTCTACTGTATAGGTAAACTAGGTAAGCACTATACTGTTGTAAACTACTGTAAACAACTAACTATCCTACTGCTCTGATCGGACTCAAAACTTAAAATTTGACTACATTTAGGTAATAATCAATATTGCCTAAGGATGCCGAAAAACCAAAAAAGAAACGCGGAAGACCAAAGGGTTCTACAAAAAAACCAAAGAAAACAACTGCTAAAGCGCCAAAGTCCAAAGAACCACAATTTGAAACAGAGCTTGGTGAAACCGAATCAAAAAAACCAAAGGCTGAAAAACCCAAAGTAGAAACTAAACCAGAAGCACCAAAAGAGGAACCAAAGGTCGAAGCAAAACCTGAAGAACCTAAGAAAGAAACGAAACCAGTTTTAGCACCTAAACCGGCCGAGTCGTATTCTGATAGATATAGACTAGACCGGATATTTAGACGAGAAATGGAAGAGCCAGAATTTTGGTTAGGTAAAACAGGGCTAGTTCCATCAGTGCCTTTACTTTCACAAGATGAAGAAAAAGACATTTCAAGTCAAGTACAAATTCCAGCAGATCAGACCCCCCAATACAAGCCGGAATATATCCTCAGTCCAGAATTCAGAGGATTATCAAATTACGAAAGAAGTGTTGATGACATTAAGCAGGAATTAGAGAAAAAATTACAATATCTTAAAGCTAACCCAGATTCTGCTGAACAGCAAATTTCTAAAACCGAAGAAGAGCTAAAAACTCTTGATTGCCTCTATGACAATTATTATAATGGCATGAATGTTTTCCGTATAGCAAAAGGTGGGAGAGACAAACTTCGAAAATAAATGGTGATGACAAACTGAGCAAAACTAATTTTGAGGTTATTAATGCAAGAGTTACTTTCAGAAATGTCCCACTTCATAAGTTAGAAAAATTTTCATTCAAAGACATCCCAGCTGCATGTGAAGCTTTTAAGAAAATTTCTGGTATTTCAGAATGTGTAATCGTTCAGAATGCTTTCAGAGTTGAAGTATTTTTGGTAGTTAATCTAGAAACCTCGTACATTCCAGATAGAAGGAGAAGTGAAGGAAAATACCTTGTTATAAATAAAATCCATGAAACTTGGCAATCATTAACAGAACTAGAAGAACATGACATTGACCACTTTGATCAAATTTTTGAGGTGTATAAGAATACTGATGTTTACCGTAATCTGTTAAGACTAGCAACAGGTTTAGACTCGTTAGTTCTAGGAAGATTAGAAGTTCTTGACGATATAAAAGCATCAATTACAAGTGCAAAACTAGCTAAAGTATCTGGTAGAATATTGAATAAATTATTTGATAGTTCTCTACAAATCGCTACTCGTATTAGAGATTCTACTGAAATTAGCAAAGGAATAACATCTCTTGGTGAGCTTGCTGTCAAAACTGCAGAAGAAAAAGCAGGATTAGATGAAAAGAAAAATGTTCTACTTATAGGAACCGGTGAAACAGCAGCCATGGTTGCTAAATCTCTTAATGCCAAAGACAAAAAATTCAGTGTTACCAGTATGACAATTGAACGCGCCACTGGTTTTTCTAAAATATTAGGTGGAACACCAATAGACTTTGAAGATGCTTTATCCACACTCGATAAATTTAACATAATCATAGTGGCAACTACGGCAGATTATCACTTTATCAATCATCATAGAATAAAACGAGTTATGGAAAAGAAAAAGACTGGTACACTGATGTTGGATATCTCATCTCCTAGAGCAGTTGAGGATAAAGTGTCTACATTTCCTGGAATTAAATTAATGTTCAGAGATCAATTTGATGAGATGTATGAAGAATATTTGTCCGCTAGCAAAGCTAAAGTCCCTGCTGTAGAAAAAATGCTTAGTAAAGAAATTCCAATTTTAGAGGAAACAATGAAACAACTTAAGCCAGAACCCATAGTTGAGGACGTATCTGCTAACACAGACTTGTTCCGAATGAAAGAATTAAAGAAAGCGTTAGCACAGCTAGGAGAAACTGATGAGAACAAAATCAAAATTATTGATGATTTAACAAAGGCTATTGCAGAAGGCCTCGTTTCTACACCTGTAAGCAATTCAAAAAAAGCATCGGAACAAGATAATTCATAACTGTTTGGACTACAGTCTAGTATTATTCTAATTTCACAATATTATTTCTTCAAAAAACTGATTTGTTTAACCGTAAGATTCGAACTTTACTTCAAAGCTTCCATCTTCACGCTTATCTGGCATCGTGACAAAGCCCTTTGGTTTCATAAAGTCCATTGTTCCATCAATTGTACCTTGCCAGCCGCAGATGTAAAATATTGTATTATCTTTAGTAATTTTTTCTCCTACTATTTTTTCTAATGGAGATAACCCATCAGGTCCTGGTTTTAGGAATTGCTCGACTCTACCTGTTTGCCCATTCCAAGATCTGTTAATCCATTCTTTGGGTCGACTAATTGATGCTCTATAAGTAAAATTCCACTTGTCTTTTCCACGATCAATACTTTCAGTATCTAATTTTGTAAGAAGTGATCTGTAACTTAGCTCATCTACATAACTTGAACCATGAAGACAAACAATCTCTCTTTTGTCTCCAATATCATGTAGGTGGTTAGCAAAACATACGAACGGTGCTAGACCTGTGCCTCCACTAACACACACAATTCTTCTTTCGTCTTTGCTACCGTCAGGCAATCTATCATTAATTGTTAAAGCATTTCCCACACAGTCTCCCCAAATTATCTTATCTCCTTCACCTGCATAGAATAGCATGGTTGTAACACGCCCCGGTAAAGGACTTCGAACCCATCTAACTACAAACTCAAAATAATTTCTGTTTTCAGGATGCGAAGCAATTGAATATGCTCTGCGAACAAGCTTAAAATCTTCCCCTGGTATATGGAAACCGAGGGTAAGGAACTGACCCGCCTCATAATCTGGCATGCCTTCATCTGGAACAAATCGAAAGATGAGAAGATCCTCCTTTAGTAATTGAGTGTAAGTTATTTTTCCCTTATGATCTACCATACCAAGCTATTTTTCGTAATTTTTAGTTAAATATATTTCTGTTAAATTCTAATCCTATACAATACATACCGGTTAGAACAAAACAAACTTGGAAAATAGGATCTGACAAATTAATATAGGTTAAAGCATGTTTCAGATCTCTGGGTATGCATTCTGAAAAAATTGAAAGATTTCTAAATACAAACAAAACTGCAGCACAAGCTGGTGGGCAAGACAGGATATCATCTCAGCATGACAAAGGAAAGCTTACTGCAAGAGAACGCATTGATTTATTGTTAGATGAAGGCAGTTTTACAGAGATTGATGCTCTTACAACGCATCACTATCATGAATTTGACATGCAGAAGAAAAAATTCTTTGGCGATGGTGTAATTATTGGCTATGGAACCATTAATGGAAGACAGATCTACATCTATGCTTATGATTTTACGGTTCTAGGCGGAACCCTAAGTCAAATGGGAGCAAAAAAAATTACAAAACTTATGGATCATGCCCTTCGAAATGGCTGTCCCATAGTTGGTATTATGGATTCAGGCGGTGCAAGAATTCAAGAAGGAATTCTGAGCTTGGATGGATTTGCTGATATTTTTTACCATAATGAATTAGCTTCTGGTGTTGTTCCACAAATAACTGCAAGTATTGGTCCATCAGCTGGTGGTGCCGTTTATTCTCCCGCAATGACCGATTTTGTGATAATGGTAAATAAGACTGGAACAATGTTTGTTACAGGTCCCGATGTTGTAAAGACTGTTCTTGGTGAAGAAGTTTCTTTTGATGAATTAGGTGGTGCAATGACTCATGGAACAAAAAGTGGAGTAGCTCACTTTGTAGTACAAAATGAATACGAATGTATGGATTATATCAAAAAATTATTATCATATCTACCACAAAACAATTCTCAAGAACCTCCAATAGTTACAACAGATGATGACCCAAACAGATTGGATCACAATATCATCAACACTATGCCAGAAAATCCTCTTCAACCATATGATATGAAAGGAATAATTCATTCATTTGTTGATAATCATGAGTTCTTTGAAATTCATGAGCTGTTTGCTG
Organism: Nitrosopumilales archaeon; assembly: GCA_016838845.1. Lineage (GTDB taxonomy): Archaea > Thermoproteota > Nitrososphaeria > Nitrososphaerales > Nitrosopumilaceae > DRGT01. The sequence continues at coordinate 4,472 of JAEHKV010000002.1, forward strand.
CCAATATTGTAGTAGGTTTTGGGCGATTAAATGGAAAAACTGTAGGAATCGTTGCAAATCAACCACTTCAGCTTGCTGGTGCACTAGACATTGATTCATCAAACAAGGCTGCAAGATTCATTAGATTTTGTGATTGTTATAACATTCCAATAATTACTTTGGTGGATACTCCTGGATACATGCCTGGAACTAACCAAGAACACAATGGAATCATTCGTCATGGAAGTAAGTTACTGTTTTCATATTGTGAGGCAACCGTGCCAAAAATTACTCTTGTTATCGGCAAAGCATATGGTGGAGCGTACATTGCAATGGCAAGCAAATATCTTCGAACTGACATTAATTACGCTTGGCCTACAGCAAAAATTGCTGTCCTAGGCGCAGAAGCTGCAGTCAAAATAATGAATAGAAAGGAACTTGCCAAGGCAAAAGACGCTGAAGCGCTAAAGAAAGAATTGATTGATGATTTTACAGAAAAGTTCGAGAATCCATATGTTGCCGCATCTCATGGAAGTATAGATACTGTAATTGATCCTGCTGAAACGCGACCAATGTTAATCAAAGCTCTTGAAATGCTAACCAATAAACGCGAAAAACAATATCCCCGAAAACACGGTAACATTAACTTGTAAGAGAAATGATTGAGAAGGTCTTAATTGCAAACAGAGGGGAGATTGCTCTCCGTGTTATTAGAACATGCAAAGCGTTAGGAATCAAAACTGTAGCAGTTTATTCCGACGAAGATGTTAATTCATTGCATGTAAAACAAGCAACAGAATCATACCACATTGGAGAAGGTACTCCAGCTAAAAGTTATCTTAATCAAGAAAAAATTCTAGAAACAATTTTAGCTTCTGGCGCAGATGCTGTTCATCCTGGTTATGGATTTCTTTCAGAAAATCCTGACTTTGCAAGATTATGTGAG
>JAEHKV010000003.1 GCA_016838845.1 Nitrosopumilales archaeon
TAAAGGAATCGAAGATGGATTTTCAATCACTGCAAAATCAATTCAAAAAAGAACCTTCTTTTTCTGTGATATGCATAATAATTGAAAGACTAAATTGGTTTTGTAATTGCGCCTTCTGCTGCAGATCCTACTAAAGATGCATACTTTGCCAAAGCTCCTGACGTGTAATTTGGTTTAGGTGCCTTCCATTCTTTTCGTCTAGAATTCAGTTCCTCTTCTGAAACATGAAGATCGATACTGTTTGTTTCTGTATTGATACTAATTTCATCTCCACTCTTTACAAGTGCGATAGGTCCGCCAACAAAAGCTTCTGGTGCAACATGCCCCACCATAAATCCTCGTGTTCCTCCAGAGAATCGACCATCTGTCACCATTGCTACTTTTTTTCCTAATCCTTGACCAATTAATGCTGCAGTTGTAGCAAGCATCTCTCGCATACCGGGTCCACCCTTAGGACCTTCATATCTAATAACAAGAACATCCCCTTCCTCAATCTCTCCCTTTGCTGTAGCATCAAACGCATCTTCTTCTCTATCAAAGATTTTGGCTTTACCAGTAAATTTAGTAATTTCTATTCCTGCTGTTTTAATTACAGCACCATCTGGTGCCAGAGTTCCTTTCAAAATTACTGCGGTACCAACACTATGTATTGGCTCTTCAACTGACTTGACAATTTTTTGATCAGAAGTATCAAGAATTGTAATAGAATCAAGATTTTCTTTAATTGATTTTCCTGTTACTGTTAACGCATTTTCATGAATCAAGTTCTTGTCAAGTAACTTTTTTAAGATGAATGGTATCCCTCCTATCTTATCTAAACTATTCATCACATAATTTCCGCCTGGTTTCATATCTGCCAGATGAGGCGTCTTTTTTCTTACTCTTTCAAAATCATCATAGGTTAATGCTATCCCCACTTCGTTTGCTAATGCTAACAAATGTAAAATTCCATTTGTAGAACCTCCTACCACATTCAACATAGCAATGGCGTTTTCAAACGCCTCAAATGTCAGAATATCTCGAGGACGAATGTTTTGTTCTAATAGTTTTACACATGCTTTACCAGAATCGTACACTATTTTTTCTCTCCTGTCATCTTCAGCTGGTGGGCTAGCGTTGCCTGGTAATGCCAAACCAATTGCTTCAGAAATGGAAGCCATGGTATTTGCAGTAAACATTCCTCCACAAGAACCAGCGCTAGGGCAAGCAGTATTTTCTATATTCTTGAGCTCCTCGAGTGAAATTTGCCCAGCATCATATTGGCCAACTGCTTCGTATACATCAACTACTGTTAGTTCACGACCATCCAGCATTCCTGGCATTATTGTTCCACCATAAACAAACACTGAGGGTAAGTTTAGTCGAGCCATTGCCATCATTGTACCCGGTAAGCTCTTATCACAACCAGCAATTCCTACTAGTGCATCATATTGATGTGCACGTACCATTAGTTCAATAGAATCTGCAATTACTTCACGAGATACTAATGATGATTTCATTCCTTCATGTCCCATTGCAATTCCATCTGACACTGCTATTGTGCTAAATTCACGTGGTGTTGCGCCGCCATCTAAAACACCTTCTTTTGCTTTAAGTGCAAGTTTTGGAAGATGAATATTACATGGCGTAGCTTCATTTCCTGTGTGACAAACTCCAATGAATGGTTTTGATAAATCATCATCACTTAGCCCCATGGCTTTGTACATTGCTCTATGAGGAGATCTAGCTGTTCCTTCTACTACATTTCTACTTGAGATTTCCATAGTATAACATACTCAAATAAGTTGACTATAATTTAGAGTTTTTTTAATTTTTTTACTTTCGAATTGATTGATTATCTAACTCAAGTAACTGTTTCTCTATTTCTTCTGGGCTTTCATTTCCATAAGAAATCAAAACTCTATCATTCTCATTTCCTATATAGTCATGAATGCTTGGAACTTGTTCATGATTAATGAAGAACTTTATTGAATAGTCATCATTATTACAGAATTGTCTACCATCAGGAAATACGAAACATTCATCATCAACAGTAAGACTAAGTGTTCCAAAGAGATAACCAAGTGTTACTCCAGTTGAATGACGGTGAATTGTATCTCCATCTTGTCCTTCAAAATGTATCCAGCTACTCTTTATCTGAAATGCTGGTGAAGTAAAGTCAAATTTGTCACCAAATATTCTAACAAGAATTGATGTATGAGCATGCTCATCATTTAGTAATCCTGCACCAGGCGGTGCTCCAGGTACTGAACCTTGCATAGTCACAAAGTTATATGAAGAATATCCGACAATGACTAATATTATTCCTAAAACGCCAGCTGTCATTAACATGCTTTTTCTCTTTTGATAAGTTCTTTTAGCAGCAAAACTTTCTCTTTTTTCCTCTCTTTCTTTTCTAGCTTTTTTCCCCATAGAACATTTAATTTCTAAAAATTACCCTAATTAACTTAACCAATCAAACAATAAATAAAATATGAATTGAATCTTAATGTGGACTGTCTCTTTTGTGATATCATTAGCGGTAAAAAATCTGGTTTTTTTATTTATGAAAGTCAAAACCATATTGCCATCCTAGATAAATATCCAATTGATACTGGACATAGCTTAGTTATGCCTCGTAAACATCACGAAATAATTACTGATATGACTGAAAAAGAAGTCGTAGATCTTTTTTCTCGAGTACCCAAAATTGCCAAAGCAGTCTTACGTGCTACAAATGCTGATGCGTTTAGTATTGCACAAAATAATGGTCGAGCTGCAAAGCAGATTGTACCACACGTCCACGTTCATATTATTCCGCGTTATGATGCAAAAGGAACAGTTTGGACAAAAAGACAAATTCCAAAAGATGAAGAATTACAAGTATTGGCTCAAAAAATTCGTCAGAATTTAGATTCTGGGAATTAATTATTTTAACTAGCTGAATGACCTGGATTGTACCTTAGAATCGCGCCAATTTTTTCAAGACTGGATAACATCATACCATGTTCTGCTTTCCCTGAAATAACCTCAATCTTTGAACCTGTTTTGGCCGCAATTAACGCAAGGTAATCAACAATGTCTTGTTGTGTTGATTCAAGGTCCATTGCTTTACAGTTAGGACATGGAGAATTAAGCAGTTCAGTTTTTCGTGATATAACTTTTGGACGTTCTAAAATCTTTTCTTGTATATGTTGACATCTTTTACACTTTACTTCAATTCTGTACAGATCAGTATTATCAGTAATGATCAAAGTTTCAACTACATTATTTTTTAATAATTCAATTATTTCTTTCAAACCATATGTTCCAAGTCCAGAATGCGAATTGATATGTTTGAAAAGTTTTTCTACAATTTGTTTTTCTTCTACCATTCGAAAATCTGATAAAATTTCTCCAGACTTGGCAAAGGCTTCTCTGATACCCTCTGAACCAGCATATGATGAATCGATAGTGGAAATAATCATCTCTTGCAAACGATATTCAAGATAATTTCCATTGATGAAATCTTCTTTTGTAGGCCCTGGACCTGAAATAATTAAACCTTTGATTGGGTAAATATCAATAAAATACTCTTTTGTGGTTCCAGCAACTCGATTAAAATAATATGTTAATTCCATCTCTCTAAGTTTTTGAAATCTTTTTGCAGATTGGCCTCCCTGTCTATGTTTACCGGCAACTCCAGAACCAGTTTCAGATAAAACTTGAATCTTATCCCCGTGTAATAACCCCCAACCAGTATCTTTTGCATCTATTGCTAGAAACCCAATTAGATTATCATCCTTTAGCATATCTTTTAGAATATCAACATGAAAATGATCGTCACATCGATAAAGAAACGTTTTGAGATCTTTTGGTGGATCTAGTTCAAATGCATTTACAACTTCACTTCCAATTGGTCCTCCTCCTTCTGGTGGTAAAGCACCGCAAAAAATTACTAGTCCTTTTTCTGGAGTTTTTTTGTAAAGTCTTAACCGTTGAATTACTTTACCTAAAGAATCAACTACATGCGTTCTAGTGAGGTCAGATTTTATGTTATCTGCAGTTCCTTGTTCTTCCTTTAAGATAGTTATGACCTCATGCAATTGTTTACCCTTGGGAATATAGACACTGATTAGCTCAGTTCCATGCCCTGTTTTTTGTGATAGATCATCCAACGTTTTCCTAATTTTGTAAAGTTTTACTGAATCTTGTTTTTCGATCTTTATTTTTTTCATTAGTTTTTCATCTCTAGCCTATGAATTTTAAGTTACGTCAAGCAGAAGTACTGCTTAACTCTTCAATTACATTTCTAAAAACATCTATTGGTTGATTGCCTCTAATCTTGATAATTTTTTCATCATTGAAAATCAAAAATGATGGAGTCGCATCAATTCCTATTTCTCTTCCAAACTGTTCCAAATCTACCACTTTTTTCCGATATTTATGATCATCAAGGCATGAATTGAATTTTTCTATATCGAGTTCAACAGTTTTTGCAAAAGAGTTCAATGATTCAATGTTTATCCATCCTGTTCTTTCTCCTCCCCAATTAGTATACAATTCATCATGATATGACCAATATTTTCCCTGATCTCCAGCACAATATGCTGCTTCAGCAGCCAGAACAGAATCAGGACCATTTAAAGGAAAATCTTTGAAAACTAGGTTTACTCTACCAGTTTCGATATATTCATCTTCAATTATTTTCAAACTGGATCCATGAAACCGAAAACAAAATGTGCATTGATAATCCCCCCACTCCAAAATTGTAATCTCTGCAGAAGGATTTCCTAAAACTGGAGAGCCATTTTTTATTAATTTTTGAGTTGTTAATAGAAACTCTTCGTCTTGGTTTTTTTCTCCAAAATTAAAAAATGATAATGCGCCACCGATTAAAATTCCAACTACTATTGGGATAGCTAACAAGTAATAATTTCTCATTTTTTGATCGCTCTTTCTGGTTCTTATAATTGATTGTAGTCTAAGAATTTAAATACACAAAAAACTTTGAACGGTCATGTCTTATTCCGAAGCAGTTACTGTTTCTAAATCATCCGTTCCAATTTTAGCAGTTGTAATTTTGGCTGTAATCTTTGGATTTGGTTTGTTTTTAGTGGGATATGATCAGGGACATCTTTTCAGTATAATTCAAGGTGCTGAAGCATTTGATGATCTGTTTATTCATGAACTCACTCATGATATGAGGCATGCAGCAGGGTTCCCCTGTCATTAGGTCTTTATCATGAAAACTCTTCGTTTTATCGGTTTAGTTTTGTTGGCAGGTTGTTTTGCTGGCATTATTCATGGTACAACTAATCTTGCAATTGTAGAACCATATCTGGATGAAGCAATAGGAATTGAAAATCAAAATCTATTTTCTTCTGGTGAAGAAAAAGACACTCCTGAATTTTGGGTAGAATATTCTTCATATAGAGACTGGCAAAAAGGTGGTCAAGTTTTAGCAGGAGCTATTCTTGGAACATCTGTTGGGGCATTGTTTGGAATAATTTTTGCTTTTTCTAGAAGATCTTTACCTGGAAATCATAATGTCAAGAAGGCATTGGTCTTGGCAGGAACTATGTGGCTTACGATTTACTTTATTCCCTTCCTCAAATATCCTGCAAATCCACCAACCGTGGGCGATACAGAAACTGTAGTTCTTAGATCCATTTTGTATCTTTCATTTATTGCAATTTCAGGATTTGGTGCTTTAGGATTTTACAAATTATCAAAGAGATTAGATAAAGGTAAGAAAATTGTTGCCATACTAGGATATGCAATTTTCATTAGTATAATTTTTGTTGCGATGCCACAAAACCCAGACGAGGTTACTGCTCCTATGGATTTGGTTAATGGATTCAGAGCCATGTCAGTAATTGCAGTCTCAATATATTGGATATCTTTAGGAATAATTTTAGGTGCATTTTGGCAAAAGCTTCAGCCTGATAAACCTCTTCAAACACATACTAGCTAATTCCCATTCTACAAACTTAGAATGAGATCATGTCGTTTAAATAACTAACAAGCTGGCAAAATCTGTTTGCCAAAAAAACTAACATTTACACAATTAAAAAAATATGATATTACTCAAAAAGTAATTGAATTATTAGCTGATGCAGAATCTCGTGCAATTCTTTTCTCTACAATAAAAAAAGGAAAAACTGCAACTGATCTTTCTTACACTTTGAAAATTCCTTTAAGCTCTGTTTACAAAAAACTTTCTGAATTAGAAGAACTTTCATTAATTCAAGTAGAAAAATGGACTCTTTCTGATAAGGGACGTAAATTCAAGGTTTACAAAAGCCGTATCAGTAAGGCAGATATTACAATCAAAAAATCTGAACCTTCATTAAACCTGGTAGCAAACAAGTGATGAGAATGACAAGAACTGATTTTATCCAGCAAAGTGAATATGATGTAACCCAAAAAATTATTGAATCATTAAGTAATGTCTGTACTAGAGCGATACTATTTTCCATTAAAAACGAGGCAAAAGATGCCACACAGATTGCTGATGAATTAAAAATCTCTCTTTCAACTGTCTACAAAGCTCTCTGTAACCTAGAGGAATTAACCCTGATCGAGGTCAAAAAATTTGTAATATCTCAAGAGGGTAAAAAAATCAAGTTATATCGAAGCAGAATTGTCAAGGTTGAGATTAGCATGTCAAATATGGAACCAGTCTTAAATCTATATCCAAATAATACCAGTTCTAGCTAAATAATCTCATAAACTCATTCTCTAATCTTAGAATCAGATCTTAGAATGAAATGCTACTTTAAATTAGTTAGCTAGCCCTAAGACTTCTGAATAAATGAAAAGAATAACCGTCTTAACATTAACAATTTCCGTTATATTATTTGGAGCATTAGTTGGATTTCCATTAACACAACATGTATCTGCACAAGAAGAAATTCCTGATTGGATCAAAAACACTGCAAAGTGGTGGTCTGAAAGTCAAGTTAGTGATACCGATTTCATTAATGCAATGGAATTTTTAATTGGTGAAGGAATAATCCAAGTTCCGGGAATTTCAAGTTCTCCGGATGTTGATTCAATAACTATTGGCTTTATCCCAGTTGAAAAAGCTGATGAATTAACTCCAAAGGCTGAAGCACTTGAAATGTTTCTAGAAGAACAGTTACCTGGTGTAGATGTTGAAATTGTCGTTCCAACAAATTATGAAATAATAATTGAAGGAATGCGTTTTGGCCACATTGATGCTGCATTTATGGATACTGGACCTGCTTGGATCACTCACGTAAGGACAGGAGCAGAAGCAGTGTTAGCCGAGGTCGTTAAGGGTAAAGTCAACTATCAAGCAACTGTTTGGGCTAAAGCTGATAATGACTCCATTCAAACTCTTGAGGATACGTTAGGTAAACGAGTAGCATTTACAAGTATTACTGGTTCATCAGGATTTGTTAGGCCAATGGGAACATTGGTAACATCAGGCCATATTGATATCGTTGGAGATGACATCGTTGCATTGGAATCTGCTCTGGTTAATTCATTCGAGTCCTACACATTTGCTGGGGGATACAAGGCAGCACTGGAATTATTGCTAAATGACAATGTTGATGTTGCGTTTGGTTCCGACATTGCTCCTCAAAAATATCTTGATCAAGCTGACCAAGCAAAATTGCGCGTCGTCACAACAATTGGGCCAGTGCCCTCACACGTCTTTATGGTGAGCGGAGATATGTCTGATTCTACGAAGGCAGCATTAATCAAAGCAATGATTCAACTAAACTACCAAGAAAATAATGAAATACTAAATGACTTGTA
>JAEHKV010000004.1 GCA_016838845.1 Nitrosopumilales archaeon
AAATGGATTTATGGCATTTATTCCTTGGAGTTTTGAACCCAATAATACATTGATGCAAAAAGAAGGCACTGTAACAAATAGCGCAGGAGGAGTTCATCTTTTGAAAATGATTGCAATCTCAAGACTTGTTTTTGATGGATTGATTCCACACTTACAATCATCTTGGCTTACAAATGGAGTTGGAATGGCTCAACTTGCACTTCAATATGGAGCTGATGATTTTGGTGGAACCTTGATTGGAGAAGAAGTTGTTTCTTGTACCGGTTCTCGCTCAACTGAATTAACTGGTCAAAAAATAATTGATGCTATTCATCAAATCGGATATCACGCGGAAGAACGCGATAATTTCTACAATACTGTTTGCATGTATTAAAGGCCATAACTAGACCATTTTGAATCCACCAAATTCTTAGTAGCATTATCTACTTTCACAAGTTCTTGAATTTCCCTTTCAAAACCTTCCTCTTTGGTTTTTTGAGTTGCGTCGATACCAAGCTTTGACCCTAAATTAACTAGTGGAGATGATGGATCTAGGGTATCTGTGGGGGTTCTGTCAATGATAATAGAATCTCTTGCAGGATCTGCTCTAGTGGTGACTGCCCACAGAACTTCATCCATATCATGAACATTAACATCATCATCGACCACCACAAAAAATTTTGTTAACGCAAGTTGTCCAAGACCCCAAAGTCCCATCATGACCTTTTTTGCTTGGCCAGGATATCGCTTTTTAATTGAAATTATTCCAATTCCTTGAAACCAACCTGCTGCAGGCATAGCAAAATCTACCACTTCTGGTTGGAACATTTTTATCAATGGCAAAAATGAACGCTCAATAACTTTTCCAATAAACGCATCTTCTAAGATCGGTTTTCCAACCACAGTCGTTAGATAGATCGGTTTTTGTCTTTGCATAATTCCTGTCAGAGTAAATGTTGGAAATGGTTCTTTTGGAGTATAATACCCAGTATGATCTCCAAACGGTCCTTCATCCCTAATTTCTGCAGGATCAACATATCCTTCAAAAACCAATTCAGCATTTGCTGGGACTTCTAAATCAATGGTTTTACATTTTACAGTTTTGATTCCTTTCTTTCTTGTAATTCCAGCAAACAAATACTTGTCAAATCCTTCTGGAACAGGAGCAACAGCCGAAAAAACTGTAGCTGGTTCACCACCAATAATTATCGCTACTTCAATTTTTTCGCCCTTTTCTTTTGAAATATCATGATGATGTGCACCTCTCTTGTGCTTTTGCCAATGCATTATGGCATGTGTACTATCAAGAATTTGTATTCTATACACTCCTAAATTTCTTATACCTGTTTCAGGATGTTTTGTCGCAACTAATCCAAATGTAATGAACTTTCCTGCATCATTTGGCCAAGTTTTTAGGATGGGGATTTTGTCAAACGATGGATTATCATTAATAACTTCAGTGACAGGGCCACTTTTTTGCAATTTTGAAAACGAATCGCTCATTTTGGAAAGTTCTGGAAGTTTTTTTATCTTATTGAAAATTCCAGAAGGTATTTCCATTTTAGTCATGTCTACAATCCTTTGACCAATCTCAGTAAAGTCAGTGGTTTCCAATCCAATCTCTAATCTTTTCAAAGAACCAAACGCATTGCCTAATACCGGCATGTCATAGCCTTTTACATTTTCAAAAAGAATCGCTGGACCATTAGCATACATCGCTCTCCTCAAAATTTCAGCAATTTCTAAATCTGTATCTACCTCAGTTTTTACTCGCTTTAGATCTCCTGCATTTTCCAATTCTTGAATAAATTGTGGTGTATCTTCTATTGGCATGTCTCTTGTGATTTCTGTTAGAGCAGTATAAGCTTAACTAGATTTGTCTAATGTTGTGTTTGCCAAGAAAAATATTAACACACGTATTTTAATTCAAAAGTTTGGGGGAATTCCTATTGGCAGAGCAAAAATGTGCCGTTTGTAAGGGAGATGGTAGTATTGAATTGTTAGGTTCACAATGTCCATTTTGTAATGGTACTGGTGAATATACAAAAATTGCCGAGTCCTACATCACATCTCATATCTGCCAATGCATATTCTTGGACAGAAAAGTTTGTCCTTTGTGTAAGCAAAGATGTCATCATGATACACCAAATAAACCAAAAGTTTTGATTGGACCTGTTTAGATTTCTAGAATTTAATCTATTGGAGGTAGTTCGCTCTTTTTTCCATGTCCACCAGAACCAAATTTACAATAGAAACACAAATCTGATTGCATATGATTTAATTTTTGAATTGTAATGGCACCTAGTTTCAAAGCAATTTTTGTTAACAATTTGTATTTGAATGGCATTGATGGAATCACTTCTTCCATGTATACTTTGTAATGCTCAGGACAGAATTTTAGAGTGATCCTTGTTGGTTCTTTCCCTTTCGCATTTACTTGTTTTGTAAAGTTGATCTGTTCTCTAATGTATTCATGCTTAGGACATGGACAATTTTTTCCTCTAGGGTGTTCGTATGCAGGTGTATTTTTCCAGTCAAATTCTGGATATTCTTTTTCGAAATCGTCCAATGATTGTTTAGTCCGATCTGTGCATATAAAACTTGGTCAATTTTTGAATAATTCAAAGCCAGACAAACCATTCCACGAACGATAATGATCAAAATATAAATAAACTACACATAGAGTAAGGGAATTACATGGCTACTAAACGCAAAACAAAGGCAAAAAGACGAACAACGGCAAAAAGACCAGCAAAGGCAAAAAGACCAGCAAAGGCAAAAAGACCAACAAGGATTAAAGGACAAACAAAACATGACTTAGAATCAAAAATTGCGCAACTAGAAGCCAAATTATCTAAATTATCAGCTGATGTAAGTGGTAAAGCAGAGGTTCAGAAAGCACCACCTCCACCACCAAAACCTGAAGTAAAACCTGAAACTAAAGCTCCTCCACCACCAGAAGTAAAACCTGAAGTAAAAACTCCTCCAAAACCAGCAGAAGAAAAAGCTGCTCCGCCTGCTACTTTAGCACAGGCTTTGGAGAATTTGTGGCAGAACTATCCAATGTCAAACACGCATGACTTTAAGGCAAAGGTAACTGGTTTTTCACCAAATCCGAATCGATATCTTGGTAGAAGAACTGCACCAGGAGGTACAGCTCCTACCCAGAATTGGAATCTACAAAAAGCTGTAGTTACTGGATATACTGCCTGCTCGAATCAATACTTTGCCACGCGAGCAAGAATGTCATATCATCCTGCTGACAAGAATTTTACTGGTTATGGATTACAGATTGAAGGAGCAACAGCTCAAACTCAATCAGCCCCACCTCCACCTCCGCCACCACAGGTTCAACAAACAACTGCAAGTACAAGTGCTAAAAGTTCAAAACAAGCAGAGCTAGAGGCATATGAGAAAGACTATATGGCAAGATTAGCAAACCAAGAACAAGAACAAGCAAAGGCAGCAGAAACAGCTGCAAAAAGTCAGCCTAGTTCTAAAGCAGGCGCACTTCCTAAAGGCTTCTAAATTTCAAAACTTTTTAATTATTTTAATTTGTAAAATCTTCTAGTACTTGTTTTGCATGACCTGCAGCTTTTACTTTTGGATAAGCTTTGAAAATTTTCCCTTTTTCATTAACTAAGAATGTACTTCGAACAATTCCCATATATTCTCGTCCCATGAATTTCTTTTTTCCCCAAACTCCAAATTTTTTTGAAACTTCTTTGTTGGTATCTGCAAGAAGAGTATACGGAATTCCCATTTTTTTACAAAACTTTTTGTGTGAGTCAACATCATCCGGACTGATTCCTAAAACATCAATTCCAGATTTTTTGAATTTTTTATAATCTCTAGAAAATTCATCTGCCTCAGTCGTACAACCTGGTGTAAAGTCTTTGGGGTAAAAGTAAATCACGTGCTTTTTCCCTTTGAAATCAGTTGATTTGACTTTATTTCCATCAGAATCTTCGAGTTCAAATTTCGGAACTAAATCTCCTTCACTAATCATAATGTATCTAAGAATAGATTTCCCTAATTATTTTTTTACAATGCTAGATCAAAAATAAGGTCGAATCTTTTATATGGAAATTGACGGGGCTTTTGACTATTGGTTAATCTACGAAATTGGTTTGCAGAGGGAGTTGCAACTTATTGTCTAGTATTTTTTGGTCCTCTTGCAGTAATTTTAGCTGCGGCAGCATTTGGAACCGGACTTTCAATTGAAGGGATAATTATGATTTCATTGGCTCACGGTGGCGCAATTGGTTTGATGGTTTATGCATTTGGCCACATTTCAGGAGCTCACATCAATCCTGCTGTTACAATACCTATGATAATTACCAAAAAAATTAGCCCCGCAGATGGTGCTGGATATATCGCACTACAACTAATCGGTGGTATCGCAGCTGCATTTACTTTATGGGTAACCCTCCCAGAATTAGGGTCAGCAGTTAACTTTGGAACACAAGCACCTGGAGATTTAATCAATGGAAGTCCAATATCTGCTCTCGGTTTAGAAATTATATTCACATTCTTCCTGGTCACCACCATCTTCCTTACAGCAGTTCACAAAAAAGCTGCAGCTGGAATTCATGGAATCTCAATCGGTGGAATGGTATTCTTACTACACTTGGTTGGCGTTCCATTGACTGGCGCATCAATGAATCCTGCTAGAACATTAGGTCCTGCTATAGTATCTGGTTTTTGGGAATTTCATTGGGTTTATTGGATTGGACCAATCATCGGCGGAATTATAGCTGGTCTAATTATGAATTATCTCTTTGTAAAACAAGCTGAAAAAGAAGCTTAAGCTCTCACATCTTCCAAACGTTTTTAAAAAATTTGAAAAAGCCATCTATGGGGCTCGTTGCATAGCATGGATAGTGCGAACGCTTGCGGAGCGTTAGGTCGGGGGTTCAAATCCCTTCGGGCCCGCTTAATAATTAGAATTTATCTCTTGGTAGGATCATGTGTTTTCATGTGTTTTGCAAGTCCGATTAAATTTTCCCCAAAATCTTTTCCACAATAAGTGCAGTAGAAATCGTTACCTTTTGACATGATATTTTGATTAAATTTTTATTTTAAAAGATTTTCTTGATCGATGTTGACAAATATTAAGAATATCGCTATTTGGATAGGAATAATTGGTGGTGGAATCGGATTTTTTATTCTTTACGGCATTGCCGCTGAAATGTCGAGATAATACTTTTCATTAAAATCGAAACAATACAGTTTTTAATTGATTTTTAGATTTACTCAAACGAATGGTAAAGATCTCACCTGAAATGAAAAATCTACTTGAACAACAAAAGTTAGGTTTTGTCGCAACAGTTTCACCGGATTCTACACCAAATCTTTCCCCAAAAGGGACTATCTTAGCATGGGATGATGAGCACCTTATTTTTGCAGATATCAAATCGCCACAAACCATGTCTAATCTGGAAAAAAACCCTATCCTAGAAATCAACGTCGTGAACCCTCTTACGAGAAAAGGCTACCGTTTCAAAGGCAAGTCTCAAATTTTGAAGGATAATGATGAATTTTCAAAAATCATAACTTTCTATAAAGAAAAAGGAATCAAAAGTAAGATCAATGCAGTTGTTAAGATGCATGTAGAAACTATTAGGGAAATAACCTCTCCACTCTACGATTTAGGATTTTCGGAGCAAGAAATTAAAGAAAAATGGAAGAAACACTATCTGTCATTATAAAAATATCGCATTCTAGTCTTTAGATTTTAGATTTTCTAATTCTTTCTTTTTTTCAATCAGTTCTTTTTTTACAGACATTAAATCTGAAATCACTTCACCATATTCTTCTTTCACAATTTCAAGCTTTTTTGAAATTGAGTCTAAATGTTCTTGTTGTGCATTAATTTTATTTTGTAAACTATCTGAATCCTCAATTTTTTTCTCAGGGTAGCTATTTTCTTCATCCTTGTGCTTTGTTTTATGAAGCCAGTCCATTTACTCACCTACCTTTCTCCTACCCTTGACAAAAGTTAAGTAGAATCCTATACCTCCTATTAAAAATCCAAAGATAATTGCTGTCCAACCAAGTTCTGGGGTTTCGGCAAGTTGCCAAGGGGCAACCATGAAAAGTATGGCTCCAAAAATTATGAGAAAAAATCCTCCTCCGCGACGTTGCGTATTGTGTACCCTATGTGCCATTTTTACTCTCATTAAATATTAGTTGAAAGAGTTCTTGCAACATTTTTCCTTCCAATATCTTCAATAAATGGACCTATTTTTGGGCCTCTAGTTGTACCCAAAATTATTTTGTAAAGCACTCTAAAGAAATCTTTTGGTGTAATCTGATTTGCCTTAGCAATTTGATAAATTGAATTTTGTAGATCATCAATTGATTTTTCTGAATCAAGTAAATCTACCAATTGCGCAATTGCTTTTTTTGTTATTTCATCTAATTGAATCTCCACTTTCTCACCTTTATGGAAATCATCAGCAAAGTTACCAACTAAAGTAATTAATTCATTAATTTGAGGCTCAGAATTTTTTATAACTCCATAATCTACAAGCTTTTTCATCACACGTTCGTTTCGTTCTTCTTTGAAAATATTTGCAAGCTCAATGAGTAATCTGTAACTAACATGAACACTAGGATTCTTTAGTGGATTTAGTAGATTGACATATTCATACAAGCCTTTTAATTTCGTCTCCTTTGCTTTGTTATTCAACTTAACTTTTCCAAAATAGATATTTTCCAATTCATTATACTCATCCATTAGAGAAGGTATGTCTTCAAATCCTAGTTCTCTTGCTCCGGTAATTCTTTTGTAGAGTAATAGAAGTATAGATTTTGGAGTTCCATATTTTAACCACTTTTGTGATGTCACAACATTTCCCAACGATTTTGAAATCTTTTTCCCACCTTTATCCAGAAACATTTCATATTTTACATGGTGAGGATGAGGATATTTCAAAATCTCATCTGATACCCAATCATTTACCTTTACCGAATCCATAAAGTCTTTACCATATGCTTCAAATCTCACATCAAATGCCTGCCATCTGGCTGCAAACTCAACCTTCCAAGCCAATTTACCAAGACCTTTTGTAATATCGGACTCGCCTTTGTGATCACATCCTTTCACAATATTTGAGCCAATAATCGAATCCACGCAGCGGTATTTTACTTTCTTTTCATC
>JAEHKV010000005.1 GCA_016838845.1 Nitrosopumilales archaeon
GTAATCTATGGTGCTGATGTGGCTGCAGGTGGTACTACTGCCGGTGAAGGATTTTTGCCTTTAGATGCAATGGCTAGAGGAATAGGATTTGGAACTCCACCGATTATTCTCTCATTTGTTGCTTATTTTATCTCAAGAAAAGAGCCATCAAAGCCATTGGGAGGTTTAATCATTGCTGCAGGGATTTTGGTAATTGTTGGCGGTGCAGTTTTCATTGTTGGTGCAAGCGAGTCTGAAAATATTGCAAGAATGGCTGGTGAAGGTGGCGGTTTGATTGGAATTGGCGCAGTCCTTACCGCATTAGGTGCCATAAAGATAAAAAAATCCTAAACAAATTATCATCATGCCAAAATGCAAAAAATGTGATAATAAAGTGCCCAAAGTTTATGATTGTGAACATTCTGAATTTGAAAAATATTGCGAAGGCTGTTACACTGAACTTCATTATTATTTAACGGAAAAAAATTCACTTGAATGAAATTCAGCTATTTATTGAATGGGTTATATCACTGGTAACAGAAAATCTGTATCCTGGAGTTTTTCTTGCCGCATTAATTGAAACGGTGTTTCCACCAATCCCTAGTGAAGCCATTTTTCCATTAGCAGGGTATACCATTCTAAAAAGTGAAATGCCATTTATTCATATTTTTGGAGTTGGATTCGTTGGTGGCATTGGTGCCACTTTGGGTGCGGTTATATTTTATTTGATTGCGTTAAAACTAGGACGAAGTGGATTGTATCGATATCTCAAATATGCAAAGATTAAGGAAACACGTCTTGAAAAAGCCGATAAATGGTTTGAAAAATATGGTGATAAATCTGTCATACTTGGGAGACTAGTTCCAGGAATAAGAGAATTGGTTTCAATCCCAGCAGGAATTTTTAATATGAAACCCCTCAAGTTTTTATTATTTACTTTTATTGGCTCATGCGCTTGGAGTATATTGCTAACAGCAGCTGGGTATTACTTTGGCGTAGCAACTTTGGATTTAATTTAAAGTTTTAATGACCATAAAATTTCTGAATACGTATGAAAGCTATAATTTTATCTGGAGGTAGAGGAAAGAGACTAAAACCAATAACTGATTATATTCCTAAACCATTAATCACAATACATAACAAACCAATTATTGAATGGCAAATTCGCTATCTGAAAAACCATGGCATAAAACACGTCATTATTTGCATTGGATATAAAAATAATCAAATAAAGAATTTTCTTAAATCAAAAAAGAATTTTGGAATTAAGATTGAATATTCTATAGAAAAAAAACCATTAGGTACTGGTGGAGCAATTAAAAAGGCAGCTAAATCAATTAAAGATAAATCATTTTTTGTTTTAAATGGTGATACTATAACAAATATTGATCTTAAAAAGTTAAAATCCAAAATAAATTCAATTGCTTCTATTGAATTACGTACTCAATTTGGTGTATTGATAACACAAAAAGATAAAATCAAAGGCTTTAGCGAAAAAAAAGTAATTAATGATTTATGGATGAATGCGGGTATTTACCATCTCTCAAAAAACATTACTAAAGATTTACCTATAAAAGGAAATATTGAAAGTACAACATTTCCAAAATACGCGCGTATTGGAAAGTTGAATTTTATTAAATTTAGAAATGTGAAATGGTATTCCATTGATTCCTATAAGGATATAGAAAATTGTTCAAAAGAAGTTGAAAAAATTATAAAATAATACAAAAATTGCTTAGGTGGAGCAAATAGTTAAACTAGAATAGGCTTCTATTCTAACAAGATTATGCGTATTGCATATAGTTTGGGTTCATTACTAACAATTAATGATGTTTTAGATTGTGTTGATCATCTTTCACAATATAATCCTGACACAATATGGATTCCTGAAACATGGGGAATGGAAAATTTTTCTATGCTAAGTGCGCTCTCTCAAAAAACAAAAGCCAAAATTGGCTCATCAATTATCAATATCTATTCTCGTAGTCCATCACTTATTGCAATGGGTGCTGCAACGATTGATACTATATCTGAAGGCAGATTAATTCTTGGGCTTGGAACAAGCAGTATACCAATTGTTAAAAATTTTCATGGTTATCAATTTGAAAAGCCAGTATCAAGGATGAAGGAATATGTCGAAATCATCAGATTAATTTTATCTAATAAACCAGTGAATTATAATGGAAATTTTTTCAAACTAAAAGATTTTTCTTTATTAATAAAATCACCGCGAAATGATATTCCAATTTATCTTGCTGCAGTTAATGAAAAAATGGTTCAATTAAGTTTAGAAATTGCTAATGGCGTTATCTTCTTTTTAAGACCAATTTCAGAGTTACGTGATACTATTCAAAAAATAAAAAATAAAATTGATACAGCTTGTCAACTAATTACATGTATATCACATGATTCAGAAAAAGCTATAGTTCGTGCAAAACAAACAATAGCATTTTACGTTTCTGTCGGTAAAATTTATAGAGAATTTCTAGCAAAAAATGGATTTCAAAATGAAACAAATGAAATTTTTAATGAATTTAAAAAATCTGGATTTCAAAAAAATTATGAGTTGGTACCTGATTCTATGTTAAACTCATTAGCTGTCTGTGGAACGCCCGATGAGTCTATTAAACAATTTAAGAAATTTCAAGAAACAGGTTTAGACATGCCTATTATTCAATTTAATCCAGTTGGGGATGTAAAGGAATCCTTCAAATTACTTACTTCAACATTTTCAGAGGGGATAAATTGAGACAAGTGGCAATTACAAATTTTGGAAATACAAAATTTTCACGTGATGATCTAACAATAGAATCTTCATTACTATCTGCAACAAAATCACTTTTTGATCAAACACCAAACTTGACTCAAAAAGATATTGATGTTGTATTAGTATCCACAAATGAGAATTCAAAGTATCTATCAGCTATTCTTTCTGAACTCTCAGGCATAACTCCCAAAATTTCACATACTGTAGAAAACCTATGTAGCTCGGGGACAAATGCGATAGTATCTGCATATTCCTACATCGCTTCTGGATTGGGGAATGTTGCATTAGTAGTTGGTGGAGATAGATATGATTCTCCTGGACAAATTTTAGAATGGGATAAATCAAGAGGCGAATACAAACATCCAATCTTTTGGGCTACAATTTTTACTAAATCATACAAAAGAAAATACAACATTTCTGCAGAAAATTTGGCCATAGTTTCTGTTAAAAATCATAGAAATGCAAAAGATAATCCAAACGCATATTCAAACAAAACATATACTATTGATGATGTTTTAAATTCAAAAAATCTTACTGAGGATTTAAGAGTTTTAGATTGTTCTCGTCCTTGTACTGGTAGTTCAGCTGTTTTATTAACATCAGAAAATTTTGCAAAAAAATTTTCTGACACTCCAGTTTGGTTAAAAGGCATTGGTCAAAAGACATTATCAGCAAGTTTTACAAAAAATCCAACTTTCACTCAAATGAACTCAACTAGAGAGGCTGCAAAAATAGCTTTTGATATGTCTAAACTCACTTCAGCAGATGTAGATGTAGCTGAAATCCATGATGCATTTTCTGTCTGTGAGCCAATGATTTTAGAAGATCTTAATTTTGCAAAAAATGGTGAAGGCTTGTCACTTTCAAAAAATATGTATGATACATTTGATAGAAAAATCAATCCTCGTGGAGGATTGATTGGGACTGGTCATCCTCTAGGGGCTACCGGGGTATCACAAACAGTAGAAGTTGTTCAACAAATTCAAGGTAAAGCAGAAAAACGTCAGATAGAAAATGCGAATATTGGATTAGTACATAATATGTCTGCAGCAGCAACTTCGTCTACTGTCTTATTACTAAAATCATGAATTTTGAATCTGAATTAAAAAAAGGAAATTTTGTAATTGGTACATGTACTGATTGTGATAGAGTCGTTTGGCCTCCAAGTAATTTGTGTAATTCTTGTTTTGGGAAAATTATTTGGAAAAAGGCCTCATTAGTTGGCAAACTTATTGAATATTCAAAAAAAAATGATATAGATTTCTGCCTAGCTGAATTTGAAAATGGAGTTAGAATTATGGGGGACCTTATTTTAAAAGCAAAAAAACCAGAGATTGGCGCTCAAGTGAAATTGGAGAAGTGTGGAATTACTGATGGGAATTATAGCTTTGTAATGAGTATCATATGAAAAATTATAGTTATTAGGCAGTTTGAGCATATTTTAACCATTGTCCAGACAAAATCCAAGATCGAAAGAATCGTATCTTGAGAAACTGTCTGGAATGGCAGATAGTACAAAACAAAACTTTAAAGCTACATACGAATCATTTGATAAGTTCTGTCAGGAAAAATATAATCACACTGCAGAAGAAAAGATATTAGAAATCCCACAGGATGAAGATTTAGAATACGAGATTTTACAAGCTTGGGTAAATTGGTTGGGTAAGAACAGCATCATACCATCAACAGTACATACAAAGTTTAGTTCTTTGCGTGGTTACTTTCATTATAGAGGTATCAAGATATACAAAGAAGACATCAGACAGGAGATCAAACTACCAAAGATACCAAAGGAAGAGAAATACCCACTGCGATTAGAAGAGATTCAGAAGATACTGAGGGAAGCTAATTTTAAGAAACGATCTCTCTACCTAACATTGATCAGCTCAGGAATGCGTATAGGCGAAGCTGTCCAACTAAAGAAAAAACACTTTGATACATCAGAGAAACAGTTTATGATAAAGATCCCAGCTAACACTACAAAAACACTGGCAGGGAGAACTGTATTCATTTCAAAAGAAGCTTCTAGTGCAGTTAGACCAATACTCAAGAAGTTGAAAGATGATGATCTAGTTTTTGCAAAGAACTACAAACCACACTATGCCGTATGTTGTGAGGAAATGACATTCAAGAGAATTTTGAGGAATACTGGCCTCGTAGAGTCTTACGATTCTTCTAGGACCAATAAGATTACAATGCACAGTTTTAGAGCTTATTTTTTCACTAAAGCCACTAGAAAACATGGGGATAACTATGCTCATAAAATGACAGGTCATGGTGGTTATCTAATGCAGTATGATAGAATGACTGATGAGGAAAAACGTGCCATGTACCTGGAACTAGAACCTGATTTAATCATAGACTCTTCTGAGAGGCAAAATGCAAGAATTACAGAGTTGGAGAGGAATGAAGAAAAAATTCAGGAGCTTACAGTAAAGCTGAAAGAGTATAGGAAAGAACAGGAAAAAGACAAAGAAACAAAGAAAATGGTGGATGATATTGCAAAGAAATATCCTGAAGAAACGAAAAGAATAGAAAAAAATATGGAAAAGATGTTTGATGAATTTAGTAAAAAACTAATGAAAAAAACTCTCTCTTATAAAATTTAGACAGAGCTAAAATCTGACACACACACACCATCATTCTGAAAAAAGCTTGAACCCTTAGGATTGGTTTTTTTATTATAAGTTTTGTTTTTAGGATATCCACTAAGCCCAGCGGCGTTAGCTGGGGTTCTTTCCAGTAAAACAAAACAATTCAACCGAGAAAACAATATAAAGATTTGAGAAAAGTGTATACTATTTCCTCTTAGGTTTGTATACCCGGAGTGTGTGTGTCTCTTTTTTGAGTTCTGCCAACACCTGATCCTGTTTCTCCATCTTTTCAAATATTTCATCCAGTTCTTCTCTAAGTTGTATAGACTGTCCAATTATTTTGCTTGTCTTTTTTTTAAATCCCATAATGCCTTCTTCTTTGATCGATTTCAAAACCATATTATTTTCTATCTCATCCAATTTTTCTGTAAGAGTTTTTTCCACAAACATAGTCTTTGATTTGTATCCCAACTCAGGATTTACTTTCAACAAATACGTCATCCTTGAGTAGATTTTTTTATCGATATTTAGCGGTGACAGTGCCTTTTTCATGTATATATTCCTCTATTCATAGGGTGTATACACTTCATTAATAAGCTTATATATTTTCAAACAGTTTCAACAATTAGTATGTCTGTAGTTAGAAAGATGGTATCCTTAAAGAAAGAAGATGCCGATTATCTCCAGTCTAATTCTATTTCACTTTCAAAATTTGTTAGGAACAATATAGAAAAATTAAAAGAAACTCGCTCATCTTTAGAGGGAGAACGAGATTCAAACCCACATGATAGAGGTTATACTACTTGAATGTCAATGAAACTAATAAAATTTTCGTTGGGAAGATGTATCACTAACATGAGTTTTCTAGTAACTACAAAAAGAAGTAGGAAACACTCACCAGTTCAAACAAAGAAGGAACGTTTATGGAAGGTTAGAGATTATCTCAAACGAAACAAACGAGCTACACGTTATCATATTCAAACACAATTTGGTTGGGGTGATGGAATAATAGAAAGACTACATCCAGTTTTAGTTCGTGAATATGATTATGAAATTTGTTGGAACAGTAAAAAACAAGAGTATATCTGGATTGCAGACATCAAGCAGGAGCAATTAATTTGAAGAAATTCCCAAAAGTTACACCAGACAACAACAAGCTTTTGAAGTTGGAATCGGTTGTAAAATCGCTAAAGAATCTAATATGTACCACCCTAGAAAAAATTGAATCTAAATCATATATTTTAGAGGTACAACATTGAGGCAATTTCAGGTACTTCAACATTACTTCTCTTTTCCTCATGGCTACGAATAAAATTGGTAAGGTAAATGGGTAGAGCTTGGCACGATTTGTATTGGCATGGAGAGAACCTAGCTAGACTATGTAGGTCCTATCAAACTTTGTATGAGAAAGCAGAAAAGATTGATGACCAAGGCATGATGCAGATATGGGGAGAAGCCCTGCGTAAGGTGACTATGAACTGCCAGGATATAGCCAAGACTGTATTGCAGGTAGAGGCCATTGTAAAAGGACACGAAAGAAATTATAACAAACAACACGACGACTATTAGATCCGACAGAGAAATACAGACCTAATCCTGAAAATTCTTAATTCATAGTATATTACAATAATACACTTGAACAAACTCAGCTTTATTCTAATTGGAATACTGTTTGCAGGAATTTTCCTAGTTTCAATTAGTGAAGTTGAGGCTACCCACACAAGAACACATCCTGAAGAACTTGAAATTGAGTCATTCACTGTTAGTGGTGGTGTTGGAGAATTTTTCTATGCCGTTGGATATGTTGAGGAATATTTTGGGCCAACTCAACAAGTAGAAATCAAGGTATGTGAGGTTGAATACGACAAGTGCACTGACAACTATGATCTTTTTCGCGTTGATGTAGATCCTGATACACTTTTTTTTGCTTTAAGAATGCCAGAAATGCCAATTATTGATGACTATGGTACATATGGTGTAATTGCAACTTATTCTAATGCAAAAGGGGATAGACACCACTATGCTTCTGAAATTCTTGAAATTACTGAATATCCCACTCTGCCAGTAGAGCGGGTGATAATGAAGAATCCTCGTATTGTTGATCCCAAAGATAATACATTGTTTCTTGATGAAATTAGAATCTTTGATAAAATTGCTTTTGCAGCAGATCTACAACAAATCGACTATGATGATATAACACTTCCAACAAAATTTTTTGTTGAAGTGATAAACGATGTAGGAACTACTATCTTTAAAGGTTCTACAGATGAGTTAGATTCAGGTTGGAGAATACATGAAGATTTTGTTGGTGTGCCATTTGATGAAATTCCAAAGAGTGCAATATATCCAATTACTATTACTGCTACTGTTCTATGGACTCCTGAGACAACGGGAACTTTCAAAGCACTAGTTCATGTACGAGAGGCAATAGGATCTGGAAGCCTTCTAACATCGGTCACTCCAATTGAGTTTGAAGTATTACTTCCACTTGAAAGCATTTGCGGAGAAGGAACTGCATACATAGAAGGACAATGCGTACCAATTTGTGGCGAAGGAACAATCTTTCAAGATGGGAAATGTGTACTTGAAGAACCAACACTTGTTGAAGAACCTGACATTGAAGGTGATGATAAACAAAAATTAGAACCAGAACGTGAAACTATGACAACTGAAATGCAACAAAAATCATCTAATGGTGGTGGTTGTCTCATCGCAACTGCAACTTTTGGTTCTGAATTAGCCCCCCAAGTCCAACAACTTAGAGAAATCAGAGATAATTTCCTCCTACAAACTGAATCAGGTCGTACCTTTATGGAATCATTCAACCAATTCTACTATTCCTTTAGTCCTAGTATCGCAGATTTAGAACGTGAAAATCCCATATTCAAAGAGGCTGTAAAGTTAACTATCACACCTTTGCTTTCTTCATTATCTCTCCTAAACTATGTCGATATGGACTCTGAAATTGAGGTTCTGGGATATGGAATAAGTTTGATTCTGTTGAATGTTGGAATGTATTTTGTAGCACCTGCGATGATCATTCTAGCAATCTACAGAAAACATAAGCCTAGATATGATATGATTTGAATTATGGTAGAAGACGTGGTCGAGGTGAGAATTTTAACCCATTTCGAGCTCAGGTACGATGTACCATTATTAATATAGGAGTTTTGTGATAGTCATAACATGGCTTTGAGAGAAGTACACCCACTAAATGAAAAACAATGGAGTGCCCTAGCTAAGACTCTAAAGAAAAAACCTACCAAACAACAACGAAAAATGATTAAAGAAGCAGTAGAAAACGGAAGCAAACTTAAAGTCAATCCTTAATCATATCCTTATTGCCAAATGTTTCCTCAATAGATTTTGAAAATGAGACTGAGATATACAAATTACAAAAAAACCTCTTCAACATAAAAAAATTCAGGTGTAGTAAGCAGGATTATGCAGACTATATCAAAAAAGATGCAATTATAGATCAACAAAGATCGATTGGTCAAACTTGGTTATTAGTTTACAAACAAAGAGAGGTGATTGGTTATGTCACTCTTGCAATGGCAGAACTCCATAAAAATCAACATAGAAAATTAAATGTGTTTCCTCATAGCTATATACCTGCATTACTTGTAGGTCAACTTGCAACACATCAGGATTATGAACATTTAGGTGTAGGAAAAACTATGATACAATGGGTAATTTCTCAGGGAATACAATATTCAAAAAATATTGGTTGTAGATTAATTGTACTCAATCCAGAAAAAGATGTGATAAAGTGGTATAAGGAGAAACTAGGCTTTGAACATATCCCACACAGAAGAACACAGGATGTAATGTTTTATGATCTAGCTTGGTATAAAGGAAATAATAATTAGTAAATTTACGTAAAACAGATTATTTGTTATTAGAAAGATAATCGGCAACAAGGCCAATTAGAAAAAGTATAGCGAGGAATGCAAGAAAATCGCCCCCAGTGGAAGCCTTTTTCTTTTCTTTTTCTAAAATACCATTTAATTCGTCAGCTTCATTTGGATTCAAAACTTTTGTTTTCAATTTTTCCGTTAGTTCTACCCTTCTTAGAACTTCTTGGGGTGTTAAATCACTCAATTTCTTTCTACCCCACTATTAGATATAATATTGCCCAATAAAGTTACAAGATTTTCATGTTCAATATCTTCAAAGGCCTTTAGAAGTGGATGATTTTTTAGATCTTTTTCTAATTGATTAACTCGCATGGACAGTTTTACGATGTATGCTATGGCTCCTCCTACAACAGTTATCAATGCAATGAAAACAATAATCACAGTATTAGGATCAATATCTACCAAGTTTATCGCCTAACATCATACTAAAACTAGAATTATTTAAGGTGAGAAAAACTCTGAAAATTCTTAATTCTTAGAGTGAGTTAAAAAACTCGTGGGAAAACCATTTCGCTGTAAGCTAGGCAAACATACATGGACACCTGTAAATGAAAAAGGAGTAAAAGATTGCAAATATTGTAAAAGAAGGTATTTTGTTGGAATCAATATTAAAGAAAATACTCGCTGTAACCTAGGTTTTCATTCTTACAAAAATAAGGTTAGAGGACAGATGAATACTTGTCAAAGATGTGGACAAGAACGATATGTGAGAACATGGAAGGAGGAACTTGATAGTTCGGAATCAGGAGGAGCTTAATCCTGAAAATTCTTAGATTTGATTATTTTAATTTTACAAAGGAATTAGCATAACTATTTGGGTTTGTTTGGAGTTGGGATTCTATAGTTTCTTTTGAAAATTTGTGTACTGTCATCAAATGATTTTGAATACTATCACATTCTTTTTTACAGGTTCTGCACATGTACTTCATATCTTATTCTAGTGCTTTGCCTTTTTACTCTCTATAAAAAGGCAATACCCCTTTTTAGGCATAAAAATTCTTAATTCTCAGTTTAAGCTAGAAAAGACATGTCAGATAATTCAGCATATTATGTTGATATTAAAGTATCAGATTGGGCGGCAGTACCAAAATCAGAGATAAACGAACCTAAATTGATCGCGTTAGTAGAAAA
>JAEHKV010000006.1 GCA_016838845.1 Nitrosopumilales archaeon
ATTGAAATGTTTAGTGCTTTTAAGAAAATGAAATCTGTAGTATGTGCAAGGATGACTGACGCTAGCAAAATTCCAACCAGTCTAGTATAGGAAAGTATGTGGCTTACAATAGATGCCAATTCCATTATGGCTCTACCGCCTTCACCAACGAACATTAATCCAATTCCTCCAAAAAGTAATCCAAAGTACACAAATGCGAGAGGATTGACTTCGATAAGTCTTGGCCACATTGGATTGAGAGCTTCCCCATGAATTAGAGCCAGTCCAACTAGAACAACTCCCCAACCAAATGCTAGCCAACCAATTTTTCCAATAATTTCTTTTTTTTCGCGTTCTCTTATAGCATTCAATATACCTAGAATTAGACCAAATGTTACCATTCCAATACCAGTATATCCAGCTATGAGCAGAAGTTTGCCTACATTTTCAACTGGATCAAAAAATGCTTGTGCAGGTCGGTTTAAGACTGCACCTGGTTCAGGAAAACCAGTCATTCCAACACTTTCTAGATAATCAAATGCGTAACCGTTAAGATGGAATCCAAAGTATAAGTCAAAGATTATTCCCAAAATTATACCAAAGATACAACCAGGAATCATTGCCTTGGATAATTTTACCATTTGTCTTTTTTTCAATATCATTAATCCAAAACTCCGCAGTGGTTTTGGCATTATGGTTAGATTGCGTTTTCCTTTTTCTATACGTCTGATAACCCATAAACAAACAAGAAGTATTACCAGACAATAACCAACATCACCAATCATTAATCCATAAAATATCGGGAAAATAAAAGCGAAGATCATAGTAGGATCAAATTCTTTGCTTTGCGGCAGAGAATAGAATCTTATGAAAGCCTCAAACAATCTGAATCCTTTTGGGTTGCTTTGTAAGGTGGGAGGTTTCTCCTCTGTTTCTAATTCGTAAATGGTTGTGCCATGAGTATGTTTTTGTAAGGTTGTTTCAATTTGGTCAAGTTTAGGTTTTGGAACCCAACCCTCTAATGCAAAGGCATCATCGGTAACGCCTAGATTAGAAATAACTTCAAGTTTTTTGTTCTCAATTGTTAATTGTTCTTCAAGTTCTTTCAAAGTAGCATAGTGATCTTCGGAAAATTTGATTAGTTCTTCATTGATTCGTCTAAGTGTTTGTTTAAGGTTTTCAAGGTGACTTTTTTGTTTTGTTATTATGTCAGTTGGTTTTCCATCAAGGTTTGGAACTGCTTCTATTTTGACATCATGTGTTTGAATAATATTGGCAAAAGCATCAGATGGAAAACTTGGAAACACAACAAGTACAAGTTGTGTTACATCTTTTTCTGGTTTTGAATAAAGAAAAATGTCTTGCTTATATTCTTGAAGAACCTTGTTAAATTCCTCGAATTTTTTTGATGGAATTCTACCAAAAAAAGAATTTGCAGATGATAATTGAAGAATTTTTAAATCTTCAGGGAAAAAGACAAATTCTTCTAGTAATTTGATGTTATTCTCAGTGTCTTTAATTTCTGTTAGTGCTGATTCTCTTTCTTTTTCAAGAGTAGAAACTCTATCATCAATATCGATTGAAGTGGCAGTCTGTAACAATTCTTTAGTTGAAGCAAAATGTTTTCGTTCTGTTACTGGAATCGCCGGAAGAGTTGTCAATAATGCCTTGACTCGCAGAAGTTGATCTGAAACTTGGCTTGTTAATTCACCATCACGTTCATTTCTAAGAAGCGTGGAAACATCTTTTGATAACGGTTCTAGTTGCAAAATTTCAAGATCGTGTAGTATGGATACTGTGGGTTGTCTAAATTTTTTTAAACCTAGAATAGCTACACGAGCCATTGGTACAGGTTTTAAAACCATTATTCCATCCCTTTCAGCAAAATGTCGATGATTTCTTTGGTTTTTTGTGTAGTTACCTGTGAAGAAACATTTTCAGATTTAGACTTTGCATCTTGAATTACTTTCTCTGTTTCGGCATTGGCCTTTTTTCTTGCTTCTTCTATACTAGAGTCAACAAGTTTTTCGCCTTCTGCTTTAGCATCAGTTATTGCTTTTTTTAGGTCAGCGTCTAACTGACTAATTTTGTTATCGACCTCTTTTCTATGGTTTTCAATTTCTTTTTCAACTCCTTCCTCAACTTCCTTTATCTTCTTCAGAGAGCTGATGTATTGTTCTTGTGAAGTCGACATAATTACACACCAAGAAATTCTTTACTTAGATACAGAATGACAAAAATTGCTATGACGATGTTGCCAGTCATAATTGCTCGTTTTATAAAGTAGAATTTTTTTTGTTGAGGATTTTTAAAATTATTTTGCAACTAATGCTGCCTCCTTTTTAGTTTGTTCTCTTTCACCCATCTTACGTTTTACAGTCTTTAACATAGTAAACGTATCACGTTCAATTTCGCCTAGTCTAAATAGGATGAATTTAACAGCCGCTTCTAATCTTGGAATGAAGACGTTTTCAATTGCGTTGGCCTTTCGTTTTGTCTTTTCAATTTCATAGAGAAGTTTTCGTAATGTTGTCTCTTTTTCTGCAACATCCAAGACAATTTTATGAACTTCTTGGAAAGCTTTGATAGCTTCACTGATAGAAACTGGAATTTCTAATAGATATTCAGTA
>JAEHKV010000007.1 GCA_016838845.1 Nitrosopumilales archaeon
AATTTTTTATTCATTGTAATAATTGCTGACGCAACGTGTGTTGAACCTCCATATTCTAAATCTCCAGCAACAATAACAGATGTACCTGATTTGACAATTCTTCCTGAAACTCCTACAACGTCTTTTATTGATATAGGGATTTGTTTTGAAAAGACAAAATTTGTTTGACATTCAGGAATTAATGAATACACATTTTTGATTTTTATGAATTTATCAATGGCTTTTTTTAGATTTTTTTTATTTATGTCATAATTATTTGCTTGAGTAACAGGAATTCCTTTACCAACTATTTTTGCATTTTTAATTGAATCACTAGTAAACTTTTTAGCAAATTCAACAGAGTCACGAAAATTCATCTTCCTAGCAATACACACCGCTAACGCTGAAGAAAAAGTACAACCACTACCATGATTCTTCTTTGGTATTTTTTTACTTTTAATAGAATAATGATTTGAATTTTCTAAAATAAAATCACTAATTGTTTGTTTGCCAAAATTATTTCCAGTTATAACAACATTTCTAGCACCAAAATTTTTTATTTTTTTTGCTGAAGCAAGTAAATCTTTTTCATTTTTTATCCTAGTGCCAGTTAACACTTCTGCCTCAAATGTATTAGGAGTAATCACGAATGCCAAAGGCATTAACATTTTTTTATAATACCTTATGGCATTTTTTTCAATTAATTCGCCACCAGTTGTAGATTTTATTACTGGATCCAAGATGATTGGAACCTTAACATAGTGTAATTTCGATTTTATTGCTTTGATTATCGAAGAATTGTAAACCATGCCAATCTTTATTGCGTCTATTTTAAAATCCGATAAAATTGAGTCAATTTGGCTTATTATCATTTTAGAAGACACTGGCTCAACCTGAAAAAATTTTTCAGTATTTTGACTAGTTATGGCGGTAATAATTGTTAAGCAGTATGCATCTAACTCTGTAATGGTTTTGATGTCATTTTGTACTCCTGCACCTGAAGAAGGATCAGAACCTCCTATAGAAAGAATATTCATTTTGTATTTTTAATATAATCTAAATTATTTTAATCAATTTTTTTGTATAGTGAGAGTTTTTCAATTTATTATGATACTTCTTCTGTGCATTTAACAGAACAAAAATCGCTCATTTGATCTTGAAACTCTCGACCACAATGTCGACATTCTTTAATCATCCTCAAACCAGTTCCCCATATTATACATCGATCTTTCATATAATGCCGATCCAAAATAGCAATATAGGATAAGTGTTTTCAGCGATCAATTCATTTTCAATATTATCATCATTGTTTAAATCTGGCTAAAGGATACAATACCCAGAATGACTACACAAATGAATTCTGCACGGCGTGGTATTGCAACTGATGAAATGAAATTAGTAGCAAAAGATGAAGATGTAACTTTGGATTGGCTAATTCCAAAAATTGCAAAAGGCTCCATCATTATCCCAAGCAATAATGTACGGCCACAAAAAATCCATAATGTTGGAATTGGTAAGGGACTAAAGACCAAAGTTAACGTAAACATTGGAACTTCAACTTTGAATGTTAATTTGGAAGAAGAAATTGAAAAAGCTAAAGTTGCTATAAAATATCACGCAGATACAATAATGGATTTGAGTGATGGTGGAGACGTTGGAAAAATTCGACGTGAGCTTTTACAAGTTGCACCAATTACTTTTGGTACGGTCCCAATCTATGAAGCTTATAATCATGCAGTTCAAGTACACAAAAACCCATTAAATTTAACAGAAGATGATTTTCTTAATGCTTTTGAAAATAATGTTAAAGATGGAGTAGACTATACTACCATTCATGCAGGAATTACTAAAGAAATTGCCAAAAGAATCCTAAAGGTGCAAAGATATGGCGGAGTAGTAAGTAAAGGAGGGACAATCACGGCTGCATGGATGCTCAGATATGATAAAGAAAACCCTTACTTTGCTCATTATGATTATCTCATCGAGCTTGCAAGAAAATACGATGTTACTTTTAGTCTAGGGGACGCATTGAGGCCAGGATCAATATTAGATTCTCACGATGAATTGCAAGTGCAAGAAATGATTAACATAGCAAGGTTAACCAAGCGTGCTCATGAAAAAGATGTTCAAGTAATGGTTGAAGGACCCGGACATGTGCCTTTGAATGAAGTTGCAGCTAATGTAATCCTTGCAAAATCTTTGATAGGTGATGTTCCGTATTATGTTCTGGGCCCATTAGTAACTGATATCGCATCCGGTCATGATCATATTGCAAGTGCCATTGGCGCAGCTGTTTCTGCAAGTGAGGGCGTAGATTTGTTGTGCTATTTGACACCCTCTGAACACTTGGCTTTACCAAATGCAGATGAAGTAAAAGATGGATTAATTGCCTATAGAATTGCTGCACACGCAGCAGATATTGTAAAACTTAGAGACAAAGCAATCAAATGGGATCTAAAAATGACTGAGGCTAGACGCACTCTTGACTGGGAAACACAACTAGCACTGTCTATTGATCCAGAAAAGGCTGCAAAAATACATAATAGGACAGGACAACATCCAGGGAATTACGTCCCTTGTACTATGTGTGGCGGCGCATGTGTTTATGTAATGTTACCACAACAAAGGAAATATCAAAAAGAAAATGAAAAACTACAACAAGTTGAATAGAACTTTTTCTAAATTAGGTACTGTTTTGTAATGCTTTAATTCGTTTTCTAGTATCCATTTAGACTCAGAATTTTCCCAATTAAGTTTTACCACTGGATTTTTTGATTCAAACAAAAATGGAAATATTTCCCATTCATGATTTTTGTATTGTGGTGATACCACCCTCATTTCATCAGCTGCCTTTAACAGCTTAATCTGATCTTCGCTTATTCCAGTTTCTTCAAAAATTTCAATCTTTGCTCTTTCAAGAGGGATTTCATTTTTTTCAATAATGCCACTTATTCCTGCCCACAAATCTTTCATCGTTTTCACATTTTTACTTCGTTTTAAGATGAGAAATTTATCATTATTTTTTATGAATGATGTTACAATTTTTGTTGAGCGCATTTCATTTTACTTTTTTTCTATCGCATTAACCATAGAAGTTAATTTTTTGTAGGATGACTGTAAATCTACATTCTTTGTTAGGCGTTCTTGACATGCTTTCACATAATTCACAACTTCTTCAGTTTTTCCTTCCTGTACCTCAGTAAGTAATCTACCGAAGTCTCTCCAAAACTCTTCAGCTACTCTTCTGATTTCTGGATTGGCAATAATAGTTTCAATTAACTCAGGTGATTCAGTCATTATGCTCTCTGCTAAAATTTTCTGTGTTCTGAAAGTTGTACCTGACATTTTTTCTGTAAGTGAAACCTTTTCGTCTTTTGATAGTACATTCGCAAAAACCAAATTAACTAGATGTGTAAGGCCTAAAATCATCGCTATTTTTTTATCGTGTTCAATTGCATCAATCGTAACAAAATTAGCACCTGGAAAGAGCGATCTCGCAACTGAAAGTTCGTTCTTTGCATCTTTGACAGGTATTGAAATAATATTTTGACCCTTGATTTTTTTCGTCCCTGGACCAAACATAGGATGAATACAAATCGGATTTATTTTTGCTGGCATTTTTGAAAGCGCTGAAATTGTTTTGGATTTCTGTGATGAAATTTCAATGAGATATGTACCGCGTTTCATTTCTTTAGCAATTAATCTAATGATCTCTGGCGTACGTCTCGTTGGGGTGCATAATGCTACATAATCTGCATTCAAAATTCCACCTACAAGTGAATTTGCTTTTATAGTCGATTTCCCAGGAATTTTATTTTCAGAATCGTAGCCTGTTACTTCAAAACC
The DNA here is from genome assembly GCA_016838845.1 of Nitrosopumilales archaeon. GTDB lineage: Archaea > Thermoproteota > Nitrososphaeria > Nitrososphaerales > Nitrosopumilaceae > DRGT01. The sequence continues at coordinate 3,826 of JAEHKV010000007.1, forward strand.
ATTTGAATCAAAGTATTTTACAAACCATTGGCCCATCTTTCCTCCTGCGCCAATAATTGTAATTTTTTTTGTCAATCTTTACTCCTTAGGATAGTATCAAGTATTGCCATGCCCTCCATTAGTTTCTTTTTGTCTTGGCATGCAGAAATTCTAATAAAATCTCTGTAATCTCCAAACCCTTCTCCGGGGGCAACTGCAAGACCATGTTCTAATAGGTCATTTGCAAATTTGGTTCCATCAAAACCATCTTTTTTCACTTTAGCAAAAAGGTACATTGAACCATCAGGTTTTACAAACTCAAGTCCAATTTCCTTTGCTTTTTCTGTCAATGAATCCAGTCTAGATTTCATTATATTAGAATTATTAGAAGTATCAGCTTTAAGTGCTTGTAGTGCTACAAATTGAATTGGTTCTGAAACATTTGTTAAAGATAATGCTTGCAATTTAGCCATTTTATCTATTATTTCTGGATTAGCTATGGCATATCCTATTCTGAATCCTGTCATAGCGTGGGATTTTGAAAAAGATTGGGTAACTATGCTTTTTTTATAATTATAAAGTAAAACACTTTTCCAATCTTTGTAACAATACTGAGAATAAATCTCATCACTTAATACATACAAATCATTTTTAATTGCAAGCTGAATTATGTCATCTTGTATTTTAGTTGGAAGAATTTTCCCAGTAGGATTGTTTGGATAATTAAGAACAATCATTTTTGTGTTAGAATTTATCGCATTCTTAATTTCATCCATGTTAGGTTCCCATTCATTCTCGAGTGTAGTTTTAATTGCCCTTAATTTGACTCCAGCGTTTAAAGTGCAATCTTTGTATGCTGGCCATGCTGGCTCAATCACAATAATTTCATCTCCAGGTGTTAATAATGTAGAAATCGCTAAGAAAACAGAAAACCTTGCTCCTGGGGATACCAAAATTTTTTCTTTGTCTATACTAATTCCATAAGTTTCTGCAGTTTTTTTTGCTAAAGCTGCTCTAAATTGTGGCAATCCTTTTGCCTGACCATATTTTATAAATCCTTGATCATAAACTTGTTCTAATGCATTTTTTACTTCTGTCGGAGGTTGAAAATCTGGTTCTCCAACTTCCATATGGATGATATTTTTCCCTTGCTCTTCAAGAGTTTTTGCCTTAAGGAAAATTGTAAGATGTGTTTGATTTTTAGTGGATTGGACTTTTACTGACTCGTTAAGTAGAAAATTCAATAATTTTGTTCCAATTGAATCATCAAGACCAATTTCATTACAAACTGAAATCACTTTAGACCTTAGATTTTCTTCTCTTGTTTCATCAGTAATTCCTTTTCCAAGATTTTTTTTAATTTCTCCGATTTCCTTGGCTATTTCAATACGTGATTGTAATAATTTTATCATCTCTAGAGTAATCTCATCAATTCTGTTGCGCAATTGGTCGATGTTGGACATGTTTTAAAGAACTGATTTTATGAAGCCACCTTGTAACGCAAGATCCGCAAGCGTGAGTGATACCAGAGAATCTACTACCGGAGGCGCTCTTGGCACTACGCAAGGATCATGTCGTCCTTTTATACTCAATATCGTTGGTTTTTTTGTTTTAATGTCTATAGTAGTTTGTTTCTTTGCAATAGAAGAAACAGGTTTGAATGCTACCCGCATGACTATCGGCATTCCAGTTGAGATTCCACCTAAAATGCCTCCTGCATTATTAGTCTTGGTAACAATTTTTCCTTTTTTATATTGATATAGATCGTTGTTCTCTGAACCAAAATTACTTGTTCCTTGAAAACCTGAACCAAATTCAATCCCTTTCACAGAAGGAATTGAAAATATTGCTTTACTCATATCAGATTCAATCGAACTAAAAATTGGTTCACCAATGCCAGTTGGTAAATTTGTAGTGATTGATTCTATTATTCCGCCTAATGAATCTCCTTTTTTCCGTGCATTAATTATCGCGCCCCTCATTTTTTTTGCATAAGTTTTATCTGGACATCTCACTTCATTCGAATAAATTGATTTAGTCATTTTAGAAGTGAGACTTTTATTCATTCGAATTTTTCCAATTTGTAATGTATAGGAGTAAGTTTCTACTCCCAAAGATTCTTTCAATAACTTTCTTGCAATAGCTCCTCCCATAACAAATGTGGCAGTTAATCTTCCTGAGAACCGACCGCCGCCCCTGTAATCATTGAATTTTTTGTATTTTATCATAGCAGGATAATCTGAATGACCAGGCCTAAGCTTTGTTTTTAGACTATCATATGCACGTGGATCTTGATCTTTATTCCATATGATCATAGAGATTGGCGCACCAGTAGTAAACCCTCTAAAAACTCCTGAAAGAATTTCAACCTTGTCTCCTTCCTTTCTTTGCGTTGTAATGCTTGATTGTCCTGGTTTTCTCAAATCAAGCATTTTTTGAATATCTTTTTCATCAATAGCTAATCCAGCAGGACATCCATCCAGCACCGCACCAACACATCTACCATGACTCTCCCCAAAACTAGTTAAAACTAATCTTTTACCTATTGAACTTCCTGACAATAATTAAGAAACATTGAATGATGCTTATAATTCCTTATGTGACAATTTTATTTTTCCGCCCACACTAACCAACTCTTCAATGAAATTCGGATATGAAATGTCTACTGATTCAGGATCCGAGACACTACAGTTTCCTACATACATACCTGCAATACAGAATGCCATGAATAACCTATGATCATTCTCCGAGTTTAGATTTGCTCCTGTGGGTTCCTCTACAGGATGTAAAATCAAACCATCTTCTTTTTCCTCTATACCGATTCCAAATTTTTGAAGCTCACGACCAATAATTGAAATTCTATCCGTTTCTTTGTACCTAGCGTGTTTTATGTTAAAAATTTTAATTGAATTTTTTGTTTTTAATGCAAGTATTGACAAAGGTGGTAACAAGTCTGGAGAGTTGTTTAAATCAAATTTACCTCCCTGCAATTTTTCTGGAGACTTAACGCTAATGTAATTTTCATTTATAGAAACATCAACTCCTACTTTTTTCAAAATATCAATAAATGCTTCATCGGCTTGTGGTAATTCACTAGTAGTAATTTGAATTTTTAAATCATCTCCAATTAGAACACATGCTGAAAGTAATAGTGCTAAACTAGAATAATCAGATGGAATAGTAAATGTTGTTGCGTTATAGGTTTGTGGTGGTATTGTATATTTTTTGTAAATAATGTCAGTTTTTACATGAACTCCAAATTTCTTCATAGAAGCAATTGTGGCATCAAGATAAGGTTTTGACACTAGGACTCCTTCTATGTTCAAAACAATTTCATTTTGGGAAAGAGGGGCAACTATCAATAATGCTGAAATAAATTGACTTGAGATATCGCCAGGGACTGTAACTTTACCACCAATAATTTTTCCTGAAATCGTAACTGGAGGATGGCCTTCTATTGATGAACATTTTGCTCCAAGTGATTCTAACGCATTCAATAATGGTTGCATAGGTCGTTTATTGAGACTTTGATCGCCAGAAAGTGTCGTTTTTCCATCAGCAAGGCTTGCTAAAGCTGATGCGATCCTTATCGTTGTACCAGAATTAGAAGCGTCAATGGTAGATGGTTGAATGATTTGATTTGAATTTCTAATAACTAATTCATTTTCTAATTTTTTAATTTCTACACCAAATTTCTTACAAGCTTCAATCGTTGCATTAGTATCATCTGAAAAAAGAGCATTTTTGATAATGCTCTCCCCTTTTGCAAGTGATGCTAAAAAAACTGCTCTATGAGTATAACTTTTGTTTGGTGGACAAACCAATTCTCCAGAAATTTTTGATTTTTCAACTTTACAATTCATGAACCTCAGCCTTTTTGTTATTTATTTGAAAGACATTTGTCCTCCCTTCTAAATGTGAGAATACTTTCTTAATGTTTGATATGTTGGATGGTTTTGCTACAGCTGCTATTGCTGGCCCATTACCTGAAATTGAAGCACCGATAGCACCATTCTCAACTAAATTTGTAATTATTTTAGGACTCGAATTTAGAATTGAGGATGTTGCTAACCCATTTAAGATCATTGCATTCCAGTAATCTGAATTTTTGGCAAAATTCCAAGCTCTATCAAAAACAACATCTAATGTTTTGAGCTTTTTGATATTGCCACGCTTTCTTGATTTAGGAATGAATACAACAACTCTGAGATTGGAAGGTGCTTTTTTAGAACAAATAATTTTTCGTTTATAATTATCAGTGACGAAAAAACCCCCATAAAAACAAGCACAAGCATCATCAAAAGCTCCTGTTACACTAACTTTTGTTTCAATAGAAGCATTTACTCCTGCGAGTAAAATCTGTGAATCATTTATTTGTGGTTTGAATAATTTCGCACAGCCAAGTGCAACTACTGTTGATATTGCACTTGAGCTTTTAAGACCATACCCAGTTGGAATTTCAGATTCTAAGACCACACGTAATTTTACTTTCTGTAGTTGTTTTTTTGAAACAATTCTCTCTATTGTTTTTTTAATAAGTTTTGAACTGATATTTTCATTTTCAGATTCTAAGATTATTCCAGTACCTGACGATCTTTCTATTTTTACTTCAACTTTTGGATTAATGCCAAGAGTTGAACCTTTGCCAGTAGCAATTGCATTTACAATCGATACGGCACCATGGATTGTGGCCTTCACAGCCATCATCAAAAACCACCAAGAATTGCTCGTTTCATGGCTTCATGAGGAGCTTTTGTATTGTGCCAAATTTCAAATGCTCTAGTTGCTTGACCTAATAGCATTTCATAACCATAAATTACAGTGGCGCCAATTTTTTTCGATTTTTGAATCAGATCAGTATTCATTGGCATATACACAATATCATACACCACTGTATCCTGATTGATTGTTTCAACCTTAATTGGGCTAGGCTCATTTTTTAATCCAATGGACGTTGCATTCACAATTAAGTTACATTTAGAAGAATGATCATCTATCTCTCCTAAGGAAATTGAATTTGCACTGATTCCTATTTTTTGCGCAAACTCACAAAGTGCAATTGCATTTTCTTTGGTTCTATTTGCGATAGTTATCGTATTGATTCCTTCTTTTGCAAGACCAGTAACTATTGCTCTAGCTGCTCCACCCGCCCCAATGATTAATGCATTTGAATTCTTAATTACAATATTTCTTCTTTTGATTGGTTCTAAAAAACCATCCATATCTGTGTTGTATCCTTTTAATTCACCATCATTGTTGGAAACAGTGTTTGCAGCTCCTATGATACTACAATCTTCATCTACCTTATCTAAGAATTTCATTATGTCAACTTTATGTGGTATAGTGACATTAAATCCAGAGATTTTGATTTTTTTTAATCCTTCAATCCCATCTTCTAGTTCACCTTTTGGAATTCTATAAGCAATATAGGTACAATCTAGTCCCAATTCTTTGAAGGCAACATTATGAATATTAGGTGATAAAGTACGATCAATTGGATCCCCTATCACAGCATATGTTTTCGTCATCTAATTTTTTCTTATGAAAGATTCATTTAAACTCTCGAGTTTAGATTATCCAATTTGTAAACATCTTTACTTTTTCTAACCTGAAATTGATTTTACTTCGTCTAGACTAAATTGCCCAGGCGCAATGGGCTTACCTAGCGAAACATATGTGTAAGGACTACCAAGATAAAGACAAAGAATTCTTGACATTTTTCCAAAATCGCCCATAGAAAAAGCAATCAAGTTTGTTCTAGAAGCAATTCCATACAGAGATAAGACCAAAGCTGAATCCTCTGCATACTTTGCATTGGTTACAATTTTGATGTTTTTTGAA
>JAEHKV010000008.1 GCA_016838845.1 Nitrosopumilales archaeon
AAAACAAATTCAAGTCAGACGATAGATGCTCCTAGGCGAAATCTAGCAAGACCTGAAACAAAGGACATGCTAGTTTTGGGAGAACTAAATCGCGGAGCAAAAAGTTTTGAAAAGATACAAAAAATTACTGGTCTTGAGCGTGACGAACTAATTTCCATCTTGGATGATTTGGAAAAGAAGGGCCTGATGAGAACAGAACAAAAGAGTGGTTTCTTTGGTACTAAGATTGAACTCTATGTAACAGATAAGGGCTTTCAAGAATATTATGCTTGAAAGTTCATTTCCCAAATTCTTTTTTATTCTAAATTTACATTTGATGCCAAGTGTAAACTAAGATAAAACATATTTTGTCAATTTAGGTTATTTCATAAATTTTTCATAGGTTTAGTTTAATTCATGTAAAACGAACAAGATTTTTCTTATCAATGATAAAATTTCCAAGTTTACCTATAAAAAAATATGATTTTCCTTTTTTATGATTTTATGAACTAGCTAAACTAATTTCAACACGTAACTAAATATTACAACATTCAAATTCTGAAAAACGTAATGAAAACACAAATTATGACGCATAGAGGCACTCAAATACTTGAACTTGAAGTCGGTCTTCCAAATTGGGCAGGCGAACTCTTCAAAGTATATCAAGAAGAGAGGATGGCTTCATTGCCAGCAAACACGATCATCAATACAAAACGTGGCACGGTTGGAATAAAGGCATCAGAGTACCCTAAATCTGTACGCAAACTACCTAGCAGACTGAGAATCAGTTCTGCAAGAGGCACGGCAATCCGTAGCCTATAATTTTTTTTTATTTACATTTAATACGAAATGTAAATGGTTTTGATTAGAAAAAACCAACGATTGGTAACCAATGGTTTTAAAATGAATTTACAAAAAATTAGTTTCATCTAATTTTCAATTGGTTTAAAAGATCAATATTTTGCAAAAGACGCATGAAGATTACCACCGTTAATCCAGCAACCGAAGAGGTTTTAGCTGAATACGAATCTGTCCCTGAGGAAGAGGTGTATAAACACGTTAAAGATTCTAGGTTTGTTTTTGAAACCGTCTGGAAAAAATTTGACATTTCTGAACGAGCTAAACTTTTGAGATCACTGGGCAACATGCTTGGTTCAAGAAAAAAAGAGTATGCCACCATCATAACCAATGAGATGGGAAAACCCATATCCGAATCAATAAAAGAGATAGAAAAATGCAGTTGGGTCTGTGAGTATTACGCTGATCATGGAAAAAAGTTCCTTGAACCAGAATACATAGAAACCGATGCTAAAGACAGCTATGTCCGATTTGATCCATTAGGGGTAATCGGTTGCATAATGCCTTGGAACTTTCCCTTCTGGCAAGTTTTAAGATTCTGTGTACCGGCGCTGTTAGCAGGCAACACAGTTGTACTAAAACATTCTAGCGTTTGTGTTCTATCGGGAAACACATTACAAAAAGCCTTTGAAGAGGCTGGATTTCCAAAAGGAGTTTTTAGACATTTGGTGGGAAATTATAAAGTCGGAGAGGCAATAGCCAAATCAAATGTAGACGCAGTATCAATTACCGGAAGCACAAAAGCAGGCAAACGGGTTGCAGAAATTTCAAGTCAAAACTTGCATAAATTTATTCTCGAATTGGGTGGGAGCGATCCATTCATTGTACTAAAAGATGCTGATATTGACAAGGCTGCAGAAATTGGAGTGAAATCAAGATTCCTTAACAATGGCCAAAGTTGTATCGCTGCTAAAAGATTCATCGTCGAACAAGATGTGGTAAAGGAATTTACAAAAAAATTCATTGAAAATGTAGAGAAGCAAGTCATTGGTGACCCTCTTGATCCTAAAACTACCATAGGGCCACTAGTACATGATGATTCAAGAAACGTCATCGTAAATCAAATTGGACAATCATCTCTTAGAGGTGCTGAGGTTTTGTATGGTGGAAATGTACCACAGAGAAGGGGTTTCTTCTTTAACCCAACTGTTCTAGGTAGTGTAACACCAGACATGCCAATATCTAGAGAAGAGGTATTTGGTCCCGTGGCGCCGATTCTTGCAGTACGTAATGTCACCGAAGCGATAAGGTTTGCAAATGATACAGAATTTGGTTTGGGAGCTAGTATTTGGTCAGAAAATTTTGCTAAAGAACACAACATTGCAAAAGATATCGAGGCTGGAATGGTCTTCATTAACTCAATGGTTATTTCGGATCCTAGAATTCCATTTGGCGGAATAAAAAACTCTGGAATCGGACGAGAATTATCAAACTATGGAATTAAAGAATTTGTTAACATCAAATCCGTAATTCTAAACTAATAGATTATTTCTAAAATAATTCCAGAAACGGTCTGGGTCTTAATGGTCCCAGCGTTTAACAGTTGTTATGAAATGATTACAAATTCGGTATCAATCCTACGTAATTGTTATATTATATTCGCTCAACCAGTCCATATAATGAGTATCAGTATTAGTAGTATTTTTCTTATGTCAGTTCTAGTTTTAGGTTTTGCAAGCTATCCATCCATTTCACCATTAGGCAATGTTGCTTTTGCTCAAGAGGAAATAGAAATCGAACTAACAGAAGAAGTTGGAATTTCAGTTGAAGGGGAAGTTGGAGTTGAAGAAACCGAAGAGGAAGCTGAAGAAGAGGAAGAAGTGGAGGCTGAAGAAGAAGAGATAGAAATCGAAGTAGAGATTGAAGATGGAATTGCAAAAATTGAAGTAGAATTTGATGGTCAAGAATTAGAATTTGAACTTGAAGAAACCGACAGAGATTCTATTATCGATGAAATTATAGAAAGAACAGGATTAACAAGAGAACAAATTGAAGACGTGATAAAGTTCGAAGTGGAAGAGGAAGACCAGGAAGAAAGAGAAAGACCATTCGGTGAAAAAGAAGTCATATGTCATATACCTCCTGGCAATCCAAGCAAAGCTCATACAATTACCGTTGGTGGGCATGCAGTTGATAGACATCTAGCTCATGGAGATGTGATAGGCCCTTGTGATGGCCAAGAATTCAGGTCCACTGAGAGACTAGCTAAATTTGGTGAAAAGCAAGCTGAGAGAGAAGCAAGGTTAGCTGAAAAGCAAGCTGAGAGAGAATCTAGGTTAGCTGAAAGAGAAGCAATGTTAGAAGAAAAAGAATCTGAAAGAGAATCTAGATTAGCTGAAAAACGAATGGAGTTTGAAGCAAGACTTGCAGAAAAAGAGACCAAAGCACTACAAAGAGCTGAAGATCTCATACAAAGACTAGAACAAAGAATCGCTGATTTGGAACTACGGCTACAAACTTTGTTAAATAAGGTTGAGACTGGAGAATATTTTGGGACTGTACCAAAAATAGATCCTGTATCACATTCATACAGCATTTCTATTGATGGAATCGCTTCGTCACTCTTTGATGAATCTGTAACTAGCGATGTGTCTGGCGAAATCTTTATTGAAAATTTGGTAACAACGTCCAAAGTTTCCAAGTTTAAGGTAACTGGAGGCGAAATATTTGTCGGAGATAACATCTATGACGTTATCTTTGGAAAAGCAAGAATATCATCTTCAGGTCCCTCTGGTGAAAAAGACTCTATGGTATTAATTTTACAGGCAATGGATACCGAGGGAAATACAAACACGATACGATTAGGTATAGACTTTGATTCAGCACTTGAAGGAGACTTTGGAACAGAACCAATCGAATTGGAAATCATAAAAAATAGCAAGATCTCAGGCCAATGGTCTTTGAGTGCGTCCGGACAATTATCTTTGTTATGAGCTAGTTAGTGTTAAATCTAGTCACACTACGACTGTATTAGATTTGCCAGAACTAGACGAATTTGCAGAGGCATTAATTGGACAGTTAGCAGTAGAACTAAATGAAGAAAAAGAAATCGCAGAGCTAGCTGAAAAAATTGCTGAAGACAATAATTTCACGCTCAAATTTGACCAAATTGAACAAATTTCTGAAAAAATTCTCCCAGAACTAAAGCAAAAGGCTTCTGACTTTCTTGGCATGTCATTACCAGATAACATCAATCTGAAATATCCAGAACTAAAAGATCTGAAAAGGCTAAAGGGAAAAAAGGTTTTCACTGAAACAGCTAGGAGTTATGTCGATGAATTATTCGATGCTGTTGCAAACAAAGACCTAAAAAAAATTGCCGAGCTAATCAAACAAGATACTGCAAAGTTTCTTGTATTTTCAACTTATGCAAAGATGTACATTTCTAAAATATCCACAACTTATGGTGATTACCTGGACAATACTGTATACCTTAACAAATTCATCCTGTCCAGATATCCACAAATAATTCTATACAAACAAGGGGCACCATACGAATCAAACTATGAAAATGTAAAGGCGGGTTATCTGGGTGCACTAAAGATGACCATTCTAGAAGAGCTAGTTCATTCCGCACAAGGAAACCTACAAAAGATAAACAAAGAGGCCGTAATCCAAGTTAATACCATCAACGAAGAGCTAGCAAAAATAATTCTGAATCTTGGTGACAAAAATGCAACAGATCTTTCTGAATACCTAAAGTTGCAGCCAGTACCAGATGACTTCCCACTTGCAAAAAGAGCTAACCTGTTTTTCATGTTAAATCCAGATCACTTCATCATAGAACAACTAGGTCCGGACGTCATGACATACACCCATGTAGACATTGATCCAAAAATTGCCGAGTTTGTTCCAGAACTACTAGACGTTTACAAAAAATGGCTCAAGCCAATTCAAACACACCATGCAGCCTTTACAACAATGGAAGGAATGGCCGAATTCGCCATACAAAATATCCTAAAGGATGACACAGACTTTCAAAACTATCTAACAACCTTCATGGGTACTGATTTCTCAGCATATCAGGTTAGAAAGAGCATGGGTAAGGATTTCACCCAATATGTCTACGTAAAACTGGGTAAAAACACCTTCAAAACACTCACAGAAAATCCGCCCTCAACTCAAGAACTAAAGAATCCACAGATTTATCTCAAAAGAATAGAATCATAATATCATTGAACGAAAAATTTGATCCTTCTGTTGCAGAATGGCAGCTTTTTGTTACGGCGTTAAACTATAACATTGTTGAAAAGTGTCTCAAGCTAGCACAAATTTTAGAATACCCAGATCTAAACTTGAATGAGTACATAGAAAAAATCAACACCATCGGCAAGTCACTAAAACTAGATCTGAGTCAATCTAAAAACCCAACCTATCTGATTTCAATGTTAAACGAGCATCTATTCTCACATCATGGTTTCAAGGGAGATGAAGAAGACTATTACAATCCAAAGAACAATTTCCTAAATGAGGTAATTGACAGAAAAGCAGGAATTCCCATAACTCTCTCTATCATTTATTCCCAAATTGCAAAATACATAGGACTGAATCTGAAAATAAGTGGCTTTCCAAGTCATGTTGTAGTATCATACAAACAGGAAATGATTCTTGACCCATACCATGGTGGAAAATTACTAACCGTGGATGACCTTCAAACCATACTAGACAACAATTATGCCGGACAGGTCCGGTTTTCACCAGAGTTTCTAAATGAAATTGATGAAACAAAAATCCTAATCCGAATTCTAAGAAATCTACGCAGTTCATATACACAGTCCTTTGCATATGAAAAGGCAATGCGTTGTACAGATATGGCGTTAGCTCTAGATCCAAATGGTCCAGAGGATATCAGGGATAAGGGGATTTTAGAAATAAGACTGCTCCACAATGAAATCGGTCTAAAATATCTAAACCAATATCTAGAGATTAATCCAAATGCAGAAGATGTTGATTTTATTTTGGAATTGATAAAGAGTATTAGAAAAAAGGATTAGTCTACGATAGAGTTGATGTCTTGGCCTTTCTTGATACTTGAAATCTCGTATCGTGCAATTTTATTTCGAAGTGCGCCTTTTAGAATATCAACCTCTGCTCTTAAAGTTGCAACCTCATCCTCGAGTTTAGCAACTCTTTCATAGATTGTCTCGGCCTCTTCTGTTGCTGCTGTTTTAGTGCTCATGCGTGTAGGTGAAATGAGAAAATATACTTAAAAAGTTATGGATTAATTTGTCAGGAATCTGGCTATAAATCAAAAGATTGGTTGCATGCAGGACACTTGGCTCGTTCCTTACCAACTGGACCGGTAATGAAAATTCTGCCAATTGTTTTGCATAAAGGACACATTCCTGTAGTGACGTTTTTTGGTCCAGTTCTGATTATTTTTTGAGTTTTTCTACGTCCCATCTATTCTGAAAAGGAGAAATTCTGTCTTTTAAGTCTAATTTTTTGGAAAAACTGGCGCGGAGGGGGGGATTCGAACCCCCGTGACCCGAAAGTCATGGAATTAGCAATCCCACGCCCTACCAGGCTAGGCGACCTCCGCACACGCTTGCTAAACTAACTGTGTAAATAAATTCATTCGTCGCCAAATTGGGAATAGTTTTTCACAATATTCTCAAGAGGTATTCTTTTTCCACCAACAATTTTTAGATCAACATGAATCTTTTTTCCATTGATTGTAATTATGTTGTAAGTATTTTCAAATAAACCGCGAGCTCGTTCTGATGATGCAGTTCCTGCATATACGATTAGAGGTTTTCCAAAATTCCAAACCCATGGTCTGTGTTTATGTCCACAAAGAACTAAATCGACTTTGGTTGAAGCAATTGTTCTTAAAACATCACCAGCATCAGTCATGGTTAATCTATCAGCACCTGTATCTGGTATACTAACAAGATGATGATGCATTGCTAGAATTTTTACCTTGTCTTTGTATTTTTTCATGGTTCTCTCGAGCCAAAGATTTTGTCTATAACCCACCTCACCTTCATTTCGGTCAGGCCGTGCAGTGCCAACAGTGACTAAAACGACGTCCTTTGAAAGATTATTTATGGATTCAAATGGAAAATATTTCTTAAATGCAAGGTAACCAGTGTTCCTATAATCATGGTTACCACTAATTGTTATAATTTTTTTTGCTTTTAGTTGCGAAACCAGTTTTTTGCATTCTTTGTATTCTTTTATGAGTCCTTCATTTGTGAGATCACCAGTAATTACAATAATGTCTGGTTTTAGCTTGTTAACCTCATTTACTACTTGGGCAAAAACTTTAGGTTGAAACTGAGAACCTACGTGAATGTCAGAGATTTGAACAAGTAACAATTACTTAATTTTAAAATTCCAGATTAATAAATTAATTCTAAAAAAATTCTGATCAAAAAGTTAGGGTACAATTAAATACGCAGATCGTGAATTTTCATTATCTTGAGCAAAAAAGCTGCTGTAATTAAAGGTGATGGGACGGGTCCTGAGCTTGTTGATGCAATGCTTGGTGTTCTAAAGGCATGTAATTCTCAAACTGAGCTAATTCTGTGTGAAGCTGGTTCAGAGCAGTGGAAAAAACATGGGGGGGATACCTACATTCCTGATTCTACGACAAAAATCATGGAGGAAAGTGATGCCTGCTTTAAGGGCCCTACCACAACTATCCCATCTCCAAATGCACCAAGAAGTGTAGCTGTTTCTACAAGACAAAAGTTCGAGCTTTATGCAAATGTTAGACCAATTAAGACCTATGATAGATTATCTCCCAATACAAAACTAGACTTTGTTTGTTTTAGAGAAGCAACAGAGGGATTATACTCTGGAATTGAATTTGTTATTTCAGAAGATTCTGCTATTGCAATTAGAAAAATAACTCGTCAGGGGTGTGAAAGAATTGTAAATGCAGCATTTGATTGGGCAAAAAAATATGATTTGAAAAAAATTGTTGCGATTACCAAAAGAAATATTCTAAAAAGAACAGATGGGATTTTTTGGGGCGAAGTGGAACGAGCTGCAAAACAGAATTCAGGAATAGAAATCGAGGAATATTATATTGATAATATGACTCAACAGCTTGTCAAAAATCCTGAAAGATTCAACAATAATGTTTTGCTCAGCACAAATCTGTTCATGGATATCATATCCGAGTGTGCTGCTGGAAATATCGGGTCAATTGGAAATGTTTACTCTGCTAATATTGGTGATTCCTATGCAATGTTCGAACCAGCACATGGAAGTGCCCCAAAATACAAGGGAATGAATAAGGTAAATCCCACTGCAACCGTATTATCTGCGGCTTGGATGGTAGAATATCTAGGTGAGCCAGATATTAAACAGGCAATCTTTGACGCTACAAAACAAGTGATCAATGAAGGAAAAACTGTTACCTATGATCTTGGTGGAAATGCTGGTACAAAAGAAATGTCAGAAGCAATTGCAAACATAGCAAAAGAAAAATTACGAAACTAAACCTAATTTTTACATCAGAATTAAATGGAATGAAATGCATGTTAGAATATGTATCCAGATGATGGAAAGGATTCTATTTTTTCTACAAGTAAACCAAGAAAAGTTCCTCGCTACTTTCTTCCTCTGGTAATTGGACTTATTGCGGCCATGGTAATTCTCTACAATAGCTAAGTCAATTTTAAGTAAATTACTATACTACTAATGTTTGATATTGTCAATGGAATCACCAAAAGATCTCGTCCCTAAATTTTTTGATGAAACAGCAGAATCCTATGATAAAGTAGTTTCTAGGTCTACCTTTGGGAAAGATAAATACTGGAAAAGCGAAATTATTCATCGAATCACCGATGGAGATTCTTTTTTGGATCTTGCATGTGGTACAGGTATTCTTACAAGGGAAATCGCAAAAAAATTTCCCAATGGTAAAATTATTGGAATTGATATTACAGAAGGATATCTTGATGTAGCAAAGAGGAACTCAAAATCATTTCAGAATATCACCTTTTTGCAACAGGATGCAGAAAAGCTAAAATTGAAAGAGAGATTTGATTGTATTACATCCTCGTATTTAGCAAAATATTGTGATCCTGAAATTCTTGTCAAAGTTTGTATTGATCACCTCAATCCTGGAGGCAAAATTATTTTTCATGATTTTACATATCCAAAAAACCATCCGGCTAGAATTGTTTGGGATGTGATTTTTGTCATGTTAAATTTAGTTGGATATTTTATTCCAAGTTGGAAGAAAGCTTTTTCTGATCTTCCAAAACTGATTCGTTCATCCAAATGGTTACATAATTATGAAAAAATTATGAAAAACTATAACCTAAAGGTAGAACAGCAATCTTTCTCTTGGAATTCTTCAGCGATTTTAGTTGGCATAAAATCTGAATAAAATTATACTGTAAGGGAAGAATGGCAAATGCCGTTCGAACGGGAGTTTATCGTTCTGGATTTTAGCATGTTGCCCCTTACAGTAACACAGCAACAGATCAATCTAATATATTTAATTCGGAAAAATTCGTAGCAAAAAGAAGATCACAGTTCCTGTTACGGTTCCAAAACTAATTGTTTTCAGAATTAGCTCTTTTTTGTATATTAGAGAGTAATCAGCCAAACTTTGCTTTAGCTCTTTGTATTTTCGTGAGGTAATTATCAGGATGAATGTTAGAAATGATGCCAATATACACAGGAGAATTGCCTCCAATGATATTGAGTTTGTCTGAATTGCAGACCCAGCAAATATTGGTAGTATTGCCCATGAGATTAAAACTGAAGTATTGTTGTGAAATTTTCCACCAAATAATTCTAAATTATATGCAAACAGAAGAAAAACTTCGGCGATTCCAATTGGAATCAAAAGTGGTGAATCCAAAAAAGCATAATACAATCCAATTGTACAAGCTAGACCAAGAGCAATTAGACCGATGGCTCCTACCTTTTTCCTTGGTAAAATTCCCCAAGGTTTTGTTTTTCCACCGACGGCATCAAGGCAATGAGCAGAAATCCCAAGAGCTAAAAAATAAAGCAAACAGATTGCTCCAAGTCTTTCTAGAGAAAAGGGTCCAGAAAGTGAGCCCCATGCTGTGAAAGAAACTATAATGCCAGTATATGGTAAAAACAGAATTCCTATAGAAATCCTAAAGTTTCGTGAACCGAATTTGGGAACAAACCATTCAGAAGTTCTATCTTGTTGCATTATACTCTATTTAATCAACAGATATTTTTTAAGTTAAAGAAAAGAGCCTAGTTTATGAAACGTTACAGAAAATATATCAAAAAAGGAGTTAATGAACCGCTCTCAAAGGTACCATTTCACAGCAAGGCACCAATTAAGCGTCTATCTATGTTAAATAAAAAACGATTTCCACCTTCTAAAACACATATTGCAGTCCACTTTGTGAATTCGCTTGGAAAAAAAATTCCCGATTATAGTAAGCTCCACAAACATAACCATGATGAAATCAATCTCATTTTATCAGAAAAGGGCAAATTAACATACGAAATTCAACTTGATGATGAAGTTTACAAAGTTAGTTCACCGTCAACAGTGTTTATTCCAAAGAGAGTAAATCACAAAGCCAAAGTAATTTCTGGCAAAGGCATTTTTGTTTGTATGATTCTCAAATAGAGTTTTTAGCTTGTACCAAAATTAGTTCTTCAAAAAATAATTTTTTCTTGTCCAAAATTTCTACCTCAAGGCCCAGCTTCTTGGTTTTTTCAACAATTTTTTGATAATTAGAAAGAGAGGATGTTACGAAAACAAATTTCCCACCTGGTTTTAGGCAGTTTTTTGCAGAGCTAATAATTTTCATAGGAATGATAACACCTTCTGGGCCTCCATCTGTTGCTATATCCAAAATTTCGTCTGATGCTAAATATGGCATATTGCATACAATTAGATCAAATTTCATCAGTAGGGCATCTGAGGCATTACAACACACAAGATTTGTCGTTTTGCTTGATTGTGTCTTTAAAGCATCAAAGTTCACATCAGTTCCAACTACAGTAGAAAATGATTTTGACAAAACTCTAGTCAGATAACCCGACCCACTACCAATATCTAAAGCAGAATTACCTTTTTCATTTTTAATATGATCCTCTAAAAAGAATGTATCTTCTGCTGGTTTGTATGGTTCAGTTGATAATTTGTTTTGCAATTTTTATTATTTCATCTCCATGTAGATCATCTAGTCTTTTATTTGACTTGAAAATTTTCCCAAACCGCCCAATAATATTTTGAAGGGTTTTTCTCCTGTATGAGAATAATCTGTTAGTTGCTTTTATCAGATCATTTGGAACGGTTATTTTTCTTTTTAGCTTTAAAACAACAGAATCAACTTTTGGTTGAGGTAAAAAATTACTCTTGGACACTTTTGTTACGGTTTTAATCTCTAACGCATGTTGTGCTAGAATGGAGATTGCTTTTCTCTCCTTTTTGGAATTTGTGATCAGTTTTTCTGCAAATTCTTTTTGAACCATGATCACAGCACGTGAAAAGTTTTTCTGGATTAACCATTCTATTGCAGCTCTGCTTTTTGAGTATGGTAAATTAGAAACAAAAACAGAAAAATTTTCTCTGGATTTGAACCCGTCTCCATATTTCAATTTAAGATTTGAAATGTTTGATAGATTATCTTTTGTAGTTTGAAATAATTTTCTGTCAGTCTCATATGAAATTACATTTTTAGCCTTTTTACAAAGTAATGGAGTAAGGATTCCCCTTCCAGTCCCTATCTCTAATACAACATCATTATTTGTTAGCTTGGCAGCACTGACAATTGTGTTAGCAATTTTTTCAGATTTTAAAAAGTGCTGGCCAAGTTTTTGGCGTTTTTTCATCTTTTTACGAAAAGATTCATTCGTGTCTCTCCCAGAATCTCTTCCAAAATTCTCTTTGTGATTTGTTTTACTGGTTCCTTAAATCCAATTCGTTGTTGTAGATCTTCAAAGCTATCAAATTTTTTCTTGTCTCGCTCCTCAAGCATGGCTTTCATGTAGGTTTTTCCAACACCAGGAATTAGTTCTAGTGCGTGTATTCTTGGTGTTAGTGGTTGTGCATTATTTAGATAATCAACAAACTTTTTTTCATTTTCATTGACAATTTTTTCCACAACTCCAGGCAATTCTGTTTGAGCAGGGGGTGAAATTCTCACATAATCCATCTTCCCCAACACGGAAAGAACTTTAGTTCTTCCTTCTTTCCCAATGAAAATTTTTTCGCCAACCTCAAAAGTAGAATTTGGAACGCCAAGTACTTCGAGAAGTGTTAATCTGTCCTCTCCAATTGCAGTAATGATTATGCCCTGTCTTCCTCGTACAGTAATTGATTTCCCTCTTTCATTAAAATCCAACACGTAAGCGTATTCCTCATATTTCCTAGGAGGGTTATATGCCCTTACCAAAAAAAATCGCCTAACTAAGAATTCTCCTTTAAAATTTTCAGAATTTTCTCTAGAGTTTCAGCCAGTATCAGTTTTTTCCAACCGAATGTAAAAGAACGGAGTTCTGCTAATGTTGTTGGTCTAATGTTAACAATTTCCGCAGCTTCTTCTGTTGTTAATTCACATTCTTTTATGAGCTGCTCTTGCATTTTTTTTGCAGTTTTAGGATCAAGTTTTGCAAATTTTGAAACATAATCAAATGTCCAACGTTGGATTTGATCCATTGCTTCTGGATCCACCTTTCCAAGAATTTCCTTAACCTCTGAAATCGAAATAGGTTGTTTCTTTTTTACCTCTTCCATCACTTTACACCAAACGGTTTGACATGGTCCAATCTAGCGATTAAGGTTTTCGTCTTGTTACCTAATTTTATGTCCAATGTCACTGCACGTCTTCCTACATTTGTAACTGTGCCGACTTTTCCGTGGTATCTCCTATGTGGCATTCCTTTGTGTTGTCGAGGATCTATAATGACCAAAGCCTTATCACCCTCATGATATTCTCTGAGAAGGAATGATACACCTCTAGGTTGTTTTTTTGTCAAAACTGACCTTGTTTTGTGTCTAAAACCATGAGAATGACCAGAAGTCCTTTTTGTAGTCATACTTGACTAGGACTTTTCAAGCCCTATTTTAACACTTACTCAGAATTTGGTTCAGTTGGATCAGGATTTTCAGAATCTACAGATTCTGTAGTTGTTTTCGTGGTAGTTGTTTTCTTTTTCTTTTTTCCATCCTCTTCAGGATCAATGACTCCTGCGTCGCTTAATGCGAACACCACATCCATTTCTGGATGGTGTGGACTGTCAACCATTCTTGCAATTCGCTTTTTGCCAGATTTTTTAAAGTAAATTCTGTATGTGCTTGTATGTGCAACAACATTTCCCCCTACTGGACGAGTTGGGTCACCAAAGAATACATCTGGGGATGCCATTACCTGATTTGTCGCAAGAGCTGCACAGTTGTATATTTCAGCGATTCTTACCAAGAGATGCACAAAATGATTTAGTTTTTGCTGACGCACTGAAAGTGTTCCTCTTCCAAGATATTCTGCTCTAAATAGACCTACTGCAGAATCTACAATTATCAGTTTGATATTATTTTCTTTTATTACAGTACCTGCTTCTTCAAGAATTAGTGTTTGATGTGCGCTGTTGTATGCACGTGCCACCATGATATTTTCTAGAATCTTTTCCGGATCCATGTCATTTGCTTTTGCAATGGAGACAATTCGTTCAGGTCTAAAGGTGCCTTCTGTATCAATGTATAATGCTCCACCACTCAAACCACCTTCTTCTTTTGATTTTTGAACCATAATACACATTGTATGGCAGAACTGTGTTTTTCCACATCCAAACTCACCATATACCTCTGTGAGGGCCTGCGTTTCAATTCCACCATCAAATAATGTATCTAAACAATTAGTACCAGTTGTAATTTTTCCAATATCCTGCCTTCTTTTGTAGATTTCAGTAGCACTGACAAAGTCTTTTACGATTAGGCCTTCTTCAATGAGTTGTTGTCGTGCCTTGCCAACAATTTTTTCTGCTGTCTCTTTGTCCATTCCTGTGACTTCTGCGATTTCTACTGGACCCCTCACAATTAGATCCATTATATTATGAATTCCTGCGTCACTCAGCTTTCTTGTTGTTACAGGACCTACTCCTTCAAGACTATCTAATCTCAGATCTTCCATACTCGTAGTATCGGATTACATCATTTATCAAAAGTCTCTTTTACTTGAAGTTAACACCTAGCTAAAAGTTAACAAATAATCTAATACTCATGCGATCAGAAAAAAGATAAATCTATAGAATAAAGGTACGATTATCGTCGTCTACGTCTTTGACCCGGTTTATTTTGGCCTGGGAATCGATTCAAAATCAATCTCTTTCGAAAGTTACTTTTATTTTGGAGGCTAGAGTTGGTTCCAGTTCTTTTTCTACCCTCAACTTTTGGGGTTTGACCTCGAACCTTTCCTGCTTTAGTTAACGAACCATGGGTTGGCATGATCTATAATTTTTTGAATTGAATTTATGTATTTGTATAGAAATTACCAGTATTTGACCTTGATTTTTTCAATCACTCGTTCGTGTTCAGGACTTTGTTTTCTAGCATATCTTTCCATATATCCTAATGGAACTCCGCCAAGGGTTCTTGCAATCATATTAAACATGTATTTTTTGACTCCTAGACGGCCACCAGTCTTTGTCATGAATTTCTTTATTCCATACTTGAAGTTGTGTTGCCAAGTTTTGTACATCACACCTAATTGTGCAGGTGACATTTCAGTTCCAATATTAAAAAAGTCAGATTTTTCAAGTAGTCCAATTGGG
>JAEHKV010000009.1 GCA_016838845.1 Nitrosopumilales archaeon
ATTGCAGTTAATGCTGCATTCTGGATCATCCCAGTCAAGTTGATTTTCTTTTGGAATCATACCGAGAGGATCATACTTGTCAAATTTAGTTTCTCCTTGAACAGTTGAAAGCATTACTACTTTCGATTCTTTAGATGAAATGGTTGACATCTCGATTTGTGCCCCCTGCTCGTTCAAAACACTGCTAGAAATATCAGCAATACTGTTTAACATGCCCACTGAAGCATTGTTTCCTCCAATTACATACAAAATTGAATGTTTAACGCTGTTTGGAGGCATATTTTCATAGAGCATCTTCATGGAATCCTTTAACGAGGTTTCCAAATCTGTCTCTGTTTTGCCTGTAGTTAGAAGTAGTGTTTCTTTAGAGATTGATGACTGTTTTAATGAATCAACCACATGCAACATTGCAGAGTTTGTAATTTTATAGCAATCATCGAGTACTATGTTTGGGTTACTTTGAAGCAAACCATCATTGTCAACAACAATTGTGCAATGCGAATTTGCGCTAAGTCTCTTTAGGGCAATTCCAGAAGTAAAAATTCGATCTTTTTCATATTTGAAAGGCATTATTGCAAAGGAGAATACATTTTTGTTGGCTTGCTTACTTAACTGAGAAATTATTGGTGCCATTGCAGAACCTGATTTTCCTGCTAGATTGGCGAAAAGAATCACCGTGGAATACTTTGAAACTTCAGCCATTATTTCAGATTCGGACTGTTTAGTTGCGCCTCTGATCAGCTGAACTGTAGGATTAATTATTGGTTTTGTAGAAACATGGATCGAGTGGCAATCTGAACTAAGATCCTTCTGGTCATTACTAACTATTAGACAATGGGCATTGAGAGACTTTGTGGCTTGCTTTGCTAGCTTTGAACCTGCTCCACCTATACCCACAATTAGGATTGGCTCGGATAACTCAAAACTCATTTCTACCCTATCCTAATTCGGATAAAAAACCTTCTTACGTAGCTTTAATCAAATCTCCGATCTAAAAATTTTAACTCACGATCTTTGCAACAAGACTGTGAGTAGTAGCGTCAACAATTTCCACAGAATGCTTTTCACCAATTTTTACAGGCTCCTTTACAAATATCGGTTTGTAGGCAAAGTTTCTGCCCTTGATGGCCCTATCAGTACGTTCATCAAATAGAACATCGCCATTCCAACCAATCCACTCTTGATTATTTTTCAAAGAGATTCTCTCAATAAGATCAGAAAGTATTTTGCTTCTACGCTTGACCTCTGAAACCTCAACCTGATCCCATTCTGCAGCATCTGTTCCAGGCCTTCTGCTATACCTAGACAAGTTCACAATATCTGGCTCTGTCTCTTCCAAAAGCTCTACAGTTTTTTGAAAATCATCCTCGGTTTCAGTTGGAAAACCAACAATGATGTCTGTTGAAACAGTAAATTTAGGGAATTTAGTTCTAAATTTTGTTATAATATCTCTAAAGGTTTCTGATGTGTGACCTCTTTTCATTTCATTTAGAACTCTATCACTTCCACTTTGTACAGGCACATGTAAGAACTTGAAGACTTTATCATCGTCAAATGATGTTAGTAATCCGTCGCGAATTCTTGGCATATACATAGGGTTCATCATGCCAACTCTTACTTTGAAGTCTTTGGTAATCTCACAAACAGAGTTAATCAGTAACGGCAAGTCTGCACCAATATCAAATCCATAGCAACCATTATCTGTAGATGTAAGCCAAACTTCTTTACATCCATCATCAATTTCACTTTTTACTTGTCTTACGATATCTCCAATTCTGTAACTTGTTAAATCACCTTTGGAAAGTTTGGTTTGACAAAAGGTGCACTCACTCATGCAACCATTAGAAATCTCTACAATTCCAATTGTAGGATTTAGTCTGACCTTGGGAAGACCAACTTTGGAAATATCAGTGTCATCAAGAGCTACTGTCCTGATTCCTTTCAAAGTTGAATTGATGACATCTAGTGTCTTCCCTAAGGAATTTGGACCCAATAGACTTGCTTCGTGTGTAAGTTTTTCAACTGTGGTTCTTTCAGCTTTTGGTAAACAGCCAGCCACTACAAGTGGTTTTGATTTTAGGCTCTTGATGCGATGGATCATCTTGTTGGCGGTAACATCTTTCACAGAACACGTTACAACAAGATTCAAGTCTGATTCAGATGAGCTATCTGCAAGTGTGTGACCTCCATTAACCAGCAGACCAGAAATCATCTCTGAATCTGCAAAGCTTGCAGAACAACCGTATGCTTCTACCCAAATTTTTGCCATGTCTTATTTGAAAAGAGAATCTACTTGTTTGTTTGTCAAGAGTTTTTTCGAAACGACCAGTTCACGAATTGTTTTACCAGTTTTAAGCGACTCTTTAAACAACTCGGCGGATTTTTGGTATCCGATTTTTGGGGTGAGTAAAGTTACAATCACAGGACTATTTTCAATGTCTTTTTGCAATTTTTTCTTGTTCGCTGTAAGCCCACTAATCAAGTTTGCAGAAAAGATCGGCAAGAAATTTTTCAACATATCTGTAGATTCCAAAACACACTTTACCATTCCAGGCAGCATGACATTCAATTGGAACTGTCCTGCTTGAGTAGCATGTGCAACCGCAGTATCATTTCCAATTATACTAAAGCAGATCATGTTCATGCATTCAGCTAGTGAGGGATTAACTTTGCCTGGCATTATAGATGAACCAGCATGAACTGTAGGGATTTCAATTTCGGCAAGACCTGCAATTGGACCAGAAGCCATCAATCTGATGTCGTTTGCAAGTTTGTTGATCTCTAGCGCCAAGTTTCTAAGAGAAGATGAGAGGTTTGCAATGCCAAATTTACTTTGTAAAGCATGTTGCATGTCTTTTTCTGGCTTTAGTGGAATCTTGGAAATTTTTGCAAGCTCGGCGATTGCAATTCTTCTATAACCTTTTGGTGTGTTTGCACCAGAACCGACTGCCGTCCCTCCTAAAGCAACATATTCTAATTCTTTTTCTGCGTTTTTAATCACCTTGCGTGCTTTAGAAATTGATGTAGCATGTGCAGCGAATTCCCCTCCTAATGTTATTGGAAGTGCATCCATGAGATGAGTTCTTCCAATTTTTTTATAAGTGGAGAATTGTTTTGCTTTTTTATTTAATGATTTTATTAGAGTATCGATGGCAGGAATCGTTTCTTTCAAGTTCATCAAAATTGCAATGTGCATTGCAGTTGGAAAAGTATCATTACTGGACTGAGACATGTTTACATGATCATTAGGATGTAAAAACTGGTACTGTCCTTTCTTTTTATGAAGAATTTGAAGAGCAACATTTGCAACAACTTCATTTGTGTTCATGTTAAACGCCGTACCAGCTCCTGAGTTAATGGCATCAACTACAAACTGGTCAAGGTATTTTCCAGATAAGATTTTATCACATGCTTGTATAATCGCTCTTCCACGTTTTTTGTCAATTGCACCTGCTTTGATGTTAGCGATTGCCGCAGAACGTTTTATCATTACAAATGATTTAATTAAATTCTGATGAGCAGTGGTTCCAGTTACACGGTAGTGTTTTATCGCTCTACCAGTGAATGGTCCATAATACCTATCAGAGGGGATTTTGACTTTGCCAAGAGAATCTATGTCTGTTCTAAACTTCATTTCGACTTTGATGTTTTTTACTAGTATTCATTCTTTTTTAAGGCGGTTCAAATTTTCACAGCTCGAAGCTAAGAGGAGCTATTATATACCGTATTTTAATCTCAGATCGCAATGAATAAGCGTTTTACAATGATATTTTCCGTTGTTGCAGTCGCAATAATGGGAGCAACGCTATTCGGAAGCACATACACACAAACCCAAATCACAGGAACTACACTCGATGTTTCTAATATGGACGTCGATGTAATGCAACAGATCCGTGATATGGGTGGACTAAGACTTGTAATGCCACAAGCATTTGCAGAGACTGATTGCGCTGTACTTGAAGCATCTGGACGAAATGTTGTTGAGTTTAACCTGACTGGTGAAAGTGTTGAGCTACCTTATTTGGGTGGAACATTTTCAGCTATGACCTTTAGTCAACAGGTTCCAGGCCCAACCCTAAGAGTAACTCAGGGTGACGTCGTAAAAATGACACTAACCATTCCAGATGATGAAGCTACTGCACACGGTAATGACATGCACGCATCACAGATAAGTTCAACAAACTTTGGCTCCGTTAACCCTGGAGAATCAAGGACATTCTGCTACATTGCTGAATCTGCTGGTGTCTTCAAATACCACTGTTCTGGTGTCGACTTGATTGGAATGGACCAACATGTTCTTTCAGGCATGTATGGAATTGCCATTGTTGATCCTGCAAAAGGATACAAGAAACTAATGGTAGAGAAGACTAGTGGCAGCGGTGAGCTAGACAGACAATTCCACGATGCTGACGCACTTGAGTTTCAACTGCAATACAATCAGTTGTACTTGACCGACGACGGTATGTATGATCAAGGAGCAATGTTCAAACATCAAAACACAGCAACAGTTGTCAACGGACAACAATTTGGATACTTTCCAAATATGCTTCACAACCTACTTGTGAATGGTGATACAAACATAAACATTGTAAAAGTAATACAACCATGGAACGATCTTGACTTGATGCAATACCAGTCACAACCACTCTATGTAGAGACAGGTCAACATGTGAGGTTCTTTGTTGAAAATCAAGGTAACGAACCAGTATTTTGGCACATTGTTGGAGAAATCATTGATCGAGTCTCACAAGGAAACAGGGTACAATCAGCAGCAACTGAAACCTGGTTACTAGGAGGTTCTCAGAACATGATTGCAGATGTAGTATTCGATGAACCAGGAGTCTACATAATTGTAAACCATGACTATGCAGCCATATACACAGGCGCAGCTACAGTGGTTGTTGCAGGTGATCCATTCGACTTGAATCCAAGATTGGTTGCTGCAGGCATAATTCCAGAACCAGTTGCCTCATATGCATATGCGTTAGGTAATCCAAGTGATGCTGTCCCACCAATGGGAATGAATAGCATTGCACATCCTGCAGTAAATATTCATGGTATGTACACTGACGAAGTTGCTTCTGAATTGAAAGCAGATGGTGTAATCCCATTATGGGAAGTTATACCAACACTACCACCAGTACCCTAGACAGGTACTACTTTTTTTTCTTTTTTATCTCATAATGATTATATTCCATGAATAAAGGCAGATTTGCATGGGCTTTAATGAATCAGTTTTAATTTGTGATGAAGTAGCTCCAGTGCTAAACAAAATTTTGAAAGAAAATGGTTTGAAAGTTACATATGAACCTACAATCACATCAGATCAAATTAAAGAAAAGATTGGTCAGTACAATATTGTTATTGTTCGTGGTAGAACAAAACTTACTAAAGAACTAATTGAAAAAGCAGACAATTGTAAAATTATTGCGCGAGTTGGAGTTGGTCTAGATAACATTGACCAAGACGCTGCCAAAACAAAGAACATTCGAGTCATCAATGCAGTTGAAGCAGCAATGACATCTGTTGCTGAACTTGTTTTAGGTCTAATGTTTGCCCTAGCAAGAGAAATTCCAAGAGGCAATAATGGAATACGAAACGGTGAATGGTTGAAAAAAGAACTAAAGGGAACTGAGCTAAAGGGAAAGTATCTTGGACTAATTGGATGCGGAAACATAGGTAAACGACTTGGAAGATTGGCAAAAGGCCTCAACATGAACATAATTGGGTATGACGTGATACCTATTGATGAAGAGTTTTCAAAAGAAGTAGGATTAATGAAAACTGATTTGGACACGCTTCTTCAAAGTGCTGATTATGTTTCAATGCATGTTCCATTGTTGGATTCTACACATCATATGATTGATGCTACAAAATTGTCATTAATGAAAAAAACTGCTAGAATCATTAACACGTCAAGAGGTGGAGTGATCGACGAAGATGCACTTTATGAGGCAATTAAGAACGGAAATTTAGGAGGGGCTGCACTAGATGTATTTGAAAATGAACCTGCTACTAACACAAAACTTGCCACTCTTGATAATGTAATTTTGACTCCTCATATTGGTGCTCAGACAAAAGAAGCTCAGTCCTTAGCTGCAAATGTTATAGCAGAGAAGATAATACAGATTCTTAGAGGTGTAATTTAGTATTGATTCAGAAAATAATGCTAGCTATAATTGCACTTGTTATATTGTCTCCAGCCTATGCGTTTGCTGCTCCAGGAACAATTGTAGTTGATTTGGATGGAACCTCTGTTGATGTTAGTTATGATGCTGATGGGTTACAAGTCCTAACAGCTGTAGCCTTAGATGAGGGAGATGGATTCGCATCTTTAATTTTAGGAGTTGATGTGACAGGATCACCAGGAATTTTGGAAATTACATTTGATAGAGACTTTTTTGATGCAAAACTTGGTGATGGAAACGATGAAGAATTTTTTATAATAGCAGATGGTTTTGAAGAACTCTCATTCGAAGAAACCCAAACTATGTCAGAACGTACTTTGAGAATTGAATTAGCATCTGGAACTGAAGAACTTGAAATATTTGGTACAGTATTTGGTACAGTATTTGGTGAACCTGAAGTCATGGAAGAAGAAACAATGGAAGAAGAAACAATGGAAGAAGAAACAATGGAAGAAGAATCAGAAGGGATTCCAGAACCTAGAACACAATGTGGTCCTGGAACTGTTCTAAAGAACGGAGCTTGTGTTTTAGATGACAAATGTGGTCCTGGAACAGTACTTCAAGATGGTGTATGTGTAGTAAAATCTAGTCCATCCGCAAGCAGTTCAATTTTCTCTAGAGACCTTATTGTTGGTGGAGGAGTAGCTTTGGGCATTGCACTACTTTTGATAATCATCTTTGCAGCAATTGGAAGAGCTAGCAGATAAAAATAGTCTTAATTGAAATTTCTATTTTAAAATTAAATTACCTCAAACTTGTCCTTTAATAAAAACTAAAAAAGTGATCAGAAAAACGAGTAGATTCGTGTACAGATATTAAGGGGAATTTAGAAATGCCGATATGCCTTCTAGTAGGGAAAAAGTTTGGTTGAAACTTTTGCACGAAAATGCTCCGGAGATACGAGACAGAGTTGTACAATGGAGAAAACAACATGCTGTCACGAGAATTGACAAACCGAGCCGTATCCAAAGAGCTAGAAGACTTGGCTACAAAGCAAAACAGGGAATTATTGTCATTCGAATGCGTGTAGGAACAGGAGGTATGAGACGAAAAAGGCCTAGAGGTGGTCGAAGACCTAAGCATCTTGGTGTTACTAGAATTAAAGCAGATGTTAGTATGAAACAAGTAGCTGAAAATAGAGTTTTAGAAAAATATCCAAACATGAAGTTACTGGGCTCCTATTTTGTTTACAAAGATGGAATGCATTATTGGTTTGAAGTAATTTTAGCAGATCCTTCTCATCCCAGCATTGCCAAGGATAAAGAACTTCGTAAAAGAGTTCTTCCAAGTGTAGCATAAAGTTGAAGTCAGTATCATTCCTCATAATTTTACTAATTCTGCCACTTTTTCCCATCGCTTTTGCACAACTTGGAGACAAAACTGGCTTCGTGCAACGACTATCAATAGAAACAGACGGTTACAATTTTGAGGTGAAGACGGTTTCAAGTTTTGACATAACAGATTATGAATTCAACAGTGATGAGAAAAGATTAACAATGTTCATCTCAAGCACAGTACAAAACAATTTGGTCGAAATTCAAATTCCAAAGAATTTGATAAATGGAAATTTTACATTTTATCTAAATGATGAACAAATAAAAGCTGTGGTAAAAGGTAATGAACAAATTTCTTTTATCACACTAGAATTCCCAGGTGATGGTTTTCACAAACTTGACATCATCGGAACAACATATTTGCCAGAATTTTCTACCATTGCATCCCTAGTTTTAGCAACTTCTCTGATTGGGATCCTATTTCTAAAAAAAGTCAATAAAAGAATTATTCATTAACCAAAGATTGAATCATTGGCTCTACATTCCCTTGACTACCAAACGAAACATCTCTGAGAATGCCTTTTCTGTCCACAATTATAGAAGAAGGCGTTCCTTGTAAAGAATACATTTCAAAAGTTTCTGCTTCATACTCTTTTGATTTCATATAGTCTTTCGTTCGTTGAATGATTTGATTTTTGTAGTCCTCTGGCTGTGAATCAAAATTTGGAAGCTGATTATAGATGATTTCCATTATTCTTTCTTGGCTAATGTCTTCTGCTGTTTTTTTGAGCGAGTCCATACCCACAGGAAAAGGAATTTTGTATTGTAGCTTATTGTCACCAAGTGCTTGCTTTGTGTCTCCAATTACCTCACCAGTTTGAAGCAGGAGTTTGAGGTTGTCTAGTGTATTTTTATCAAAATCTTCAAAGGCAGTTGCAACTCCCAAGACTCTAACTCCATCATCTTTGAATTTGTTATAGATATTGATGGCTTCCGGCATGCCATGTAGAAAGCAACCAGGACAATTTACTTGAAAGACTTCGACCAGAACAACATGATCCTTTTCTTGATCAAAGTTTGTTTCTAATCCTTGGACCCAGTCTGAAATCTTCAGATTAGGCGCTTTTTCTCCAATTTTTGCCCTCATTAACTCATTCGCAAAATTTTGTATTAAAAAGATAGCGAAGTAGTTAATCTTTCATAATCATGAAAGAACCGTCTGCCTCTCTAATTTACAGTTTATATCAAATTTGAATGATTTCTTTTTTTATCATGTAATGAGTTTTTTTTACAAAATCATTTTCAGAAATTTTACTTTTAAGCCACCAACCAACAAAATTTTGCCATTCGGATTCTTCTTTCGCCGTCTTAATGTCTATTGGTGCTGAGAATGCCTTACTCACAATTTAGACATTTTTTTTGTGATAATTAACATCCTGTAGGTTCATTTTGAACAACATTTC
This sequence comes from Nitrosopumilales archaeon, assembly GCA_016838845.1. Taxonomy (GTDB): domain Archaea; phylum Thermoproteota; class Nitrososphaeria; order Nitrososphaerales; family Nitrosopumilaceae; genus DRGT01. The sequence goes on from JAEHKV010000009.1 coordinate 8,926, forward strand.
ATAATAAATGCCTCGTTAACGATTTGTATCAAATATACCATGACAAATAGATTCACGTACAATTTTTTTATACTCAACTCTAATGTATGATGAGCCTATGGGTATGGGCAAAAGAATTTGATAAGTGAAAGAACCAGAGTTTCATTTCTTAGTTCTTGTCTCATCGGTTAGTGGAACCTCATCCCCAACCCAAGAACCGAATGAATCCAGTCCATTCAGCTAGATTTTCTTTAGACTCATCAAAACATGTTTTTGCTTAAATTGATATTAACGGTTGTTTGTTTAGTTCGCACAACTTTATCATTAAACACGAAAAGAATCATTGCATGTTATGATTGATTTTTTCGGTGACATTGAATCTGTACGAATCATTCTTGCAGTATCTATGCTTGGATTAGCCTCATTCTTTGACTTTCGAAAGAGAGAAGTCTCCGATTTAGTCTGGATTATTTTTGGCGCATTAGGCATAGCCTTGTTTATGATTGAACCCGTCTTGATTGATGCTTTGATTACAACTGGTTTTGCCCTGATTGTATCCCCCTTTGCAATATTGATGTGGCGAATAGGCTTTTTTGGTGGAGCTGATGCTTTTGCTTTAATTGCTATTGCAATCTTAGCCCCACAAATGACATTTGGTGAAAATTTGGTGACACCGTTTACAGTGATGACTAATGCAGTATTGTTTTCGATAATTCCATTATTTATTAATGTGGCAAGAAATTTAATTGAAATTTTAAAGAAAAATAACCTTTTTGAAGGATTTCAAGAATCACGTAGCAAAAGAATCATTGCAATGTTTGTTGGTTATAGAGCAAAAAACCCTATGTTTTCATTTTCAATGGAACAACAATCTGGTAATGTTAAAAAATTAAGTTTATCATTCAAGCATGCTGAAACTTCTGAATATTGTACAAAACCAAATACCTGGGTCACTCCTGCAATTCCTTACATGTTATTTATTACAATAGGATTTTTGACTCAACTGATTTATGGTGATCTAATCTTTCAAGTGTTCAACATAAATTGGTTTTAGAATAATTTTTTGATTTTTACTGACAAATTACTTTTGATTTAGGCCAGAGAGTAGTTAATAACAATGATTTAGAATAAACAATACTCTCGGAATTTGTCCAAATTGCCGTGTCTTCAATTTTGCTATCGGAGGTATTTTTTAAATAAAATAAAACTTCTTCATTATCTGATATTAGAAAACACAGATTATCCTGAACCGTTGATGGAAGTATTTTAACTCTTGAATTGTGAATATTATTAAAAATACTCAATTCTTTGTTTTTTGTTGAAATTAGCAACTTGTAATCAATAGAATGTTTTTCTAAAATATCAAGAAAATCAGCATGATAAAATTTGTGAAAATCTTTCTCACAGCCAAGAATTAAAAACTCTTTTTTTGTCTTTGAAATCATATTAATGATTTTGCTATTGATCTGGTTTTTCCCTCGTAAAATCTGAAATTGCTCCACAGTTTGTTCAGTGTTATTAGTCATGCTTGGAATTTTATCCCATATTTTTTTCAAAGCGATTTCAGATTTTTTTAAAGCATTCAACCTGTCAGATTCAGCATTTACCAAAACCAAAATTGCTTTGTTGAGTGATAATGCTGAAAATTCTATTGGATGTTGGAAACTTGCTAATACCATTCCTTTGTTTTGAAGGGAAGTGAGTATTTGGTAAACTTCGGTTCTAATAATTCGTAATTTTCTACTGATTTCTATAGCTACATTTGGTCCAAATTTGCTAAGAAAGAAAAAGATCTTAATCTGATTCACAGAAAGACCAAATTTTAAAAACTCATTCATAGCTTCTCTATAATATTTTTCATCTACTGGCAACTCCTCAACTTGTAACATTTTTGCGCTTATTTCCATTTATGGAAATAACTAATTTCTTTTACTTAAAAACCCGATCAAACAATTGTAAACAGAGTAACTACATCTACTTACAATTGAATTAAATTTAATTATTTGTACACTAAAAACAGATAAATAAATTCAGATAATGCTTAATCTTTAAAATTTTTAGAACGGTTTTTTAATTTTTGATGTTAATAAGAAGTAGTGAACGGAACAAATCTCTTTCCTTTTGTTCGTTTCATGCGTTTTAATACAAATAATGCCGTATCCCTTACATTCTTGTTTGGGTCTTTAGCTGCCTTCTTTATTGTTTCAATTTCTTCATCAGCTTGAATGATACCTAAACATTCAGTTGATTCATGGCGGACTAGATCACTTGGGTCGTTTAATGCTGACCAAGCTAAATCGGGGATTTTATCGCGCATGTTTCTTCCAGCAATTTGATAACCAACTTCATGTCTAACTATAATACTGTCATCGTATCTCAAAACAAACGCAAATAAGTCTGCGATTTTTTTAAATAACAAATCATTAGGATTTACTTCTACAGCAATTTCTCCTGTCAACCACACAGCATCCCATCTCTCTGATTCATCATTACTATTCCTGAGTGTATAATCCAGTTTTTGAAACCTTTCCTCTGGAAGTAAGGACCTAATGTTATTTTCATCAATAGCTAAACGCTGTGCCATTAATTATCACCATTATTCCCAAATTTGGAAACCAAGGGATCAATATTTTGATCGCTCTATTATTTAAATCTGAGAGTGATTTTTTAGGATTAAAAATGAGGCTAAAAAATCACGTCTAAAATTTCATCAAAATCAATTCTCATTTTTGGAAATCGATCACATATAACTTGGTTAGCCATTTCCAGATCTGGAAATAAGGGAGAGTATTGGACGTGAAATTGAAAATTAGTAATGGTTATGAAATTTTATCTAAATTTAAAACAAAACCAAAAATCAAAACTGCTACAACAATTGGATTTATTGTAGCAATTCTTGCTGCTGCTTTTTCTGCATTACCTGACGTTTTACCAAAACCTCTTCTTGACAATGATTTGAATGGCATATCAACAATTGATCCGATAGCACTTGTTTTCATGTTTTACATTGTTAATGCTTTAGTTTTTACTCCTCTTGCAAAAAATAAATCACCATTAAAAAAAATTGGCAAGTCTACCCTCTTTCTACTTTTAATCCTTGGTGTGGCAGAGTGTGCTGGTACATTATTTTACTCAATCGGCTTATCAGAAACGAGTGCTGTTAATGCATCTATTTTGGGTAATGCTGAAACAATTTTTGCTATATTAATTGGTATTACAATATTCCGTGAACGATTACATTCCAAAGAAATCATTCCTTTCGTTTTAATTATAGTTGGAACTATCATGATACCCATAGTTTCAGATTTCTCTGAACATGGATTGGGCTTTTCTGATTTTGTATTTGGTGATATGATGATTCTAGTGGCTGGATTTTTCTATTGCCTGGATACCTTTATCGCAAAACGCATCAGCGCTTCAATAAGCATAAGAAGAATTATTCAAGTAATGTCAATGACTGGCGCAGTTTTAGCCTTTAGTTTGATGATAATTTTCCAAGTTCCCTTTTACTTTGATCTACTTCAAATGTCATTCATGTCAGTAGTGGGAGTCTTAGGAATTGGAATTACTGCAATGTTTTTTATTATTGCATTAAGATTGATTGGTGCAATACGAACTGTCATGATTTATTCTGCTAACACTATTTTTGGAGTAATTTATTCTGGTGTTTATTTATCGGAACCAATCACATATGTTAACATTTCATCATTGGCTGTAGTAATGTTTGGATTGTATGCCTTACGAAGTAGATTGGCTGCAGAATAATGAGAATAATTATCTAACAAATCACACCTTAATGATTTGAAGAATAGAACTATCATCTACTGATTGCTTTCGTAATTGAATTTTTACTTTAACCATATTTTTCTCAATATCAATTTTGATATTTTGAAATAACGTCTCATATTTGGTGACCTTTTTCCCATCATTTGTGAAAGAATATCCGTTTGGAACCAATAAGCCGTCTTTAATCAATGAATTTATTTTTCTGTATCCTGATGTTTGAGGTATTTTACAAGTTTCAAGAATATCGGCAACTATTAGAGGATTATCTAATACTGCATTTAGAATACATTTTTTATCATCCTCACCAAAAGATTCTAGAAATACTTTAACTAGTTCTTGATCTTGAATAGTAATCCAACCCAATGAATTCTTTTTTGGTTTATCAATATCAACAATATTTTTTAGAAATTTTGTTTCTAAACCATCAGCACCTGCACCAAAAAATTCTCTCAGCACACTATCAAATTTGTAAAAATCTTTTATTGCTTGTGCAATAGTCATTCCGTGTCTTTCAACAAGTCGTTGTTCAATTTTGTTTAATGTTTTTTTACCAAGATTTTTTTCAATAGTTTTACGTAAAGATGGAACAAGCAAAGCATCTAATCCATTTTTCATAATAGATTTTACAAGTGTTGTACTATAAATCAATTTGTAATAGATATGAAATCAACACTAAAAATTTTTTACATACAAAAAATAATTTTTACTTTAAGATTTTTTTTAATTATTTTATGAGATTTCCAAAAATGAAACTAACATGCATGTTTTAATTTTTTTATTCATAAAAATAAAAAAATTTTACGAATGAGTTTGGTACATTGTAATACATATGGCTACTTTTTAGCTGATTGTAGTGTGTTGTATGTAGCTGTAAGCTACATACAAACAGTTTTTACCAAAAATGGAAATGGTAAATATGAGTAAAATGATCGGTAAATCTATCAAAATAGGTGAATGGTGAATGGCACAGCAAGGAATATTGAAAAAAACAGAAATCATTTCAGTTCGTATAGATTCTGAACTAAGTAAAAAACTACATGATAAAAGTGAAGAACAAAGAATCAGCCTTAATGCTTTGATAAATCACCTTCTTGAAAAACAGGTTAATTGGAATGAATTAGCTAATGAAATAGGTTGGGTAAGTTCATTTCGAACAACATTTCGTGATCTAATGGACACAATTTCAAAGGATAAAGTAATAAAGATTGGACAGTCTGCTGGGAAAACTGACTTTCAAAACTCTTTGAATTATTTCTATGGCAGAATTGATTTGGATTCAATACTTGATTTTCTAAAAAAGCGACTTCAAAACATGAAGGTTCAATTTCGCCATATTTCCGAAAATGGTAAAGACAAAATCATCATTCAACATGATCTAGGAAAAAATTGGCCACACCTTGTTATTTCCGAATTAAGTGAATCACTCAATGCGATCGGGTATAGAATAACCAACGATGAATATAACAAAAGCGGATTTTCTTTTGAAATCATTCGTGTGGAGGTTTTTTAAAAAATGCAGCCAGGAAATCCCGATGTTGTTCCAGCACGATTAAAAAGTTCCGTTGATTATTTAATAATCGCATTAATAGTAGGTGCCGCAATATCTGTTCAATTACTCTTCATATCTCTACCAGAAGATGATTTAGGACCAACCGTTTTTGTCGCTTCACTGATTAGCTCAGCCGCGGTTTCTGCAGCATCATTTGTTATCGCAAAGAGATATTGGGGCACACATATTTTCGGTAAAGCGTATCTTGCATTTGCCTTAGGATATCTTTGTTATTTTGTTGCCGAAGTTCTATACTACTCATTTGATCTGTATTTAGGAATAGAACCATATCCCTCTGTAGCAGATATTTTCTTCTTTGCGTTGTATCCATTTAGTCTAATCCACCTAATCTTAAACATCCATTTCTTTTGCCCAAAATTATCCTTAAAACAAAAAACATGGTTAATCGCCTTCCCGGCCTTAGTGCTTACCTTGTATGCATATACGTCCTTCCTAGAATTTGAAGAGCCTAATTTCGACTTTTATTATGGAATTATTTTCGTTTTAGGAGCCTCTGTGGTATTATCATATGCTATTTTAGGAGCAAGTATCTTCCGCAAGGGCGTTCTAGGGGTGGCATGGTTATTGCTTGTTGTAGGAATACTTGTAAGTACTGTAGGCGATGTTTGGTATTATTATTTAGAAGTATTTGAAGAATATTCTGATTTGCATCCGGTCAATGTAATGTGGTTTGTTTCAGATTTCTTAATTATCTATGCATTAGCCAAACATAGAAAAATTTTCTAAAATTAATTGCATTAAAGTCTAGATGAATGAAAAAGCGATAATAGCTATTACAACCATTATCACAATATGTTTAACTCCTGAAACATATGACCCACTTCCAATTTTTCCTGCCGCAAGACCACCAAAAACAGCTTCAACAATTGCCATATTAAATAAAATTGAATTCAGCTCTTTGATCTCTAAATTCGCAAGCGAACTAAATATTCCAGCATTAGAATCCGTAATACTGTCTTGAAGTAATGACTGAACCTTTTCAATTTCAGTGAAGAATTGTGATGATAAAATAACGGTTATTGCAATAAAAACAATAAACGCGATGTAAATTGTGTAAGTATATGGTTGAAGGCTTGACTTTCTCTCTTTTTCTATGTTTTGAAGCTCTGTAACATGTTTTTGTATCATCTCTAAGTTATCTGTAATATCCCCCCCAATTCGTATTGCCATTTCAAGTAAAGTAATTACGCGCCTTGCCATTCTGGTACCTGTTCTTTGAGCAAAATTTTCAAGTGCATCACTAATTGGCATTCCCCAACTAATGTTAGCTTTCAAATTTTTTAGCTGAGGTGTTAAAGCTCCCATATTTCGTTCGGCGCTGTGCTCTATTGCTCGAATTAAATTGGAACCACTTTGAACACTGCTGACTAATGCAAGAAGAAATAATGGAAGATTTCTATCAATATTTTCCTTTCTTTGTACCTCTTTTAGTTGTAATAAAGCCAAAGGCAAGACTGCAACTAAAACTGCAAAGATAAAGCCAATGTCTCTTGTACTGTTTGTATCGGAAAAATTTGACAGATAAAAACTAAGGAAAAAAACAATGGTACCTGCTATGCCAGAAGCTATTCCAATTTTAAATTTCTCAGAATAAATCTTTGATGGTTTAGGCAGCTCGTCATTATTTTTTCTATTGTGAATGTTAGATTTTTGCAATTTCTACTACCTCTTTGGAACCATCGAATCCATCATAAACAAGACTAGCACTCCAAAAAATGGTATCAATACATAAGCAAGTAAATTCATCAATGTGATTAAATCAAATCCGCCAAGATCTGGGCTCATCAACGCCATGATGGATAACATTATCACTGTCATTAATGGAAACACAATTAGTAAGATGGTGTACATCTCTGCCATAACTCCAAGTGACTCAGTTGTTTTTTTCAATGACATCTTTTTTTCTTCAAGTTGTACTTTTGCAGTTGAAACAAAATATTCCTTAAGATCTCCACCAGTTTGAACTGCAATTATGGTTCCCTCTAGCATTTCGGAATATGGCCCTTTTGGCGTTCTTTTAATAAGAGCATTTATTGCACTAAGTAAATCCATTCCAAAAAATTGTATGTTCCTAGAAATGAACTTGCAATCTTTGACAATTTCCTCATCAGTGTTTTCTTTTGCAATTGCTTTGAAAATTCCTTCTAATGATAATCCGTTTGTTGCAAGAGTTGCCATATATCCTATAAAATGTGGTAACTCTTCGATGAGTTTTGCAGACCTATTTTTTACATTGATTGTTGGGAGAGCATATAATACAAAAAAAGTAATTTGCCCCAATCCTGCTCCACTCAATATTGGTAAAAGAAAAGCAAACGCTGCAGGCTGGATACTCACAAAAATTGCAACAATAATACCAATAATGCCACCGACTATACCTGATATGAGGCTAAAAAACACCATACTGCATACATAAACATCAAATGGAATTGGGATCGTTGCTTCTTTGAGGTTTTTTTCTAATCCAGTTAATCTTGGAAATAAAAATTGAATATGATCTTTTAGTAATTTATAACTAAAAATGTGGATTGAGCTTGCTTCATTTTTTTTAGAATTTACTTTTTTTTTAGATAAATCTTTGTTAATACTTTTCATATTAAATCACTAACCTTTTCTTTTCGTAGAATCGGTCAGGATCAGAATAAAACTCCAAAATATTTGTTGCTACATCTTTTTGTTGTCTAATATCATTTTTAACCATCCATTCTAAAGTGACTTTTCTTTTTTTCAATTCATCATTTATCTGAGAAGTACTTTCCCCTAAACGATCTTTTATTTTGTTTAAGACAATACTATTTTTGTCAAAATTATAAGTATCAGTAATTGGATTCCATTTGAAAATTTCATGTGTTTTTATCTCATCTGTTGAGTCATCAAGTCTATCTATTTCAGAAACCTGGATAACTCTTCTAACTGTTCTTTCTTTTACTCTTAATTTTAATTGTAAAGTAATTATATCTAAGGTATTTGCAATCAATGTTTTTGGGATATCCATTGGTGCTGATGCTAATCTTGTAAGTGTAGCTTTAACAGAATCTGCATGTATTGATGAAAATCCTCCGTGTCCAGTTGCCATTGCTTGGAATAAAGTATAAGCTTCTCTACCTCGTGTTTCACCTACAATAATAACATCTGGTCTTTGACGTAATGCAGCTCTTAGTAAATCAAACTGATTAATCTCTCCAATTTTACCATCAGTGAAATTTTGTCTAGAAACTGCTGGAATCCAATTTTCGTGTGGAAGGTTTAGCTCTTGCGTATCTTCTATACTAACTATTTTTTGACCAGGCCGAATGAATGCAGCTAATGCATTAAGAGCAGTTGTTTTTCCACTTGCTGTTCCTCCTGCAACAAGCATAGTTGCATTTTTTTCAACAACATACCATAGATATGCAGCAACATCGGAAGACATTGTACCAAATTTTAAGAGGTCAACTATGGTAATTGGATCCGCTCTAAATCTTCTAATTGTAAACGTACTTCCTCGTTTTGTTATTTCATGACCTAAAGTAAGGTTGATTCTGCTACCATCTGGCAACGAGGAATCAATAATGGGATTGGCTATGGAAACATGTTTTCCACTCAAGTAGGAGATCTTTCTTGCAAAATTATTTAGCTCCTTATCCGTTGTAAACATAATATTAGTTGGAATCGATTCATATTCTCTATGCCAAATGTAAAGCGGGATTCCTTTCCCATCACAACTAATCTCTTCTATCATATGATCTCGCATTAATGGTTCAATTTTACCAAGATAGATAAAATCCCGAATTGCGTAGTAAGTAATTTTAGAAAGATTTTTTGTTGGAATCTCAAGCTGGTATTTTTTAATCAACTGAATTATTTTTTTACGAAGTAGTTTTTCTGCATCTTTTTTTGATCTCGTATCACTTAATGCAACACTTAGTTCTATCATTAACAGTCTTTTTATTATATCAAAATTTTTTTTATCTCTAACACTTAGCCTTGGTTGAATTACTAAATAACGTAATCCACCAATAGATGTAGGATCTTTAATTATTCCACTATGGATTTCAGTTCCATTGAAATCTAATTTATTTACAGTAATGAATTTAGGCGCTAATTCATCAAATTCTAAAGGCACTGGCTCAGTTAATTCATTTTTTAAAAGAGTATTAAACATCGATTCAGACGAATTAGTTTTTTTGTTAGATTCAGCAAGTTTTGGCAGTTGTGCTAACTCTAGATTTTGTTTATACTTAAAGAAATTAAAGTTCAATTAGCATTTCAGGCATAAAATCTGTCTTAAACTATTGTTCGCTCAAATGAACAACCCTTGTCTTACATTTAACAAAATGAAAAATTAGCTTATGAAACTTCGCTTCTGTTTGATGTGAGGACATAGCTGGAGAGGAAAAAACTGGCATTCGGAAGAAATAAAGCTAAATTAGGTCAGGAAGATTCCAACCAGATAGAAGACTTTCTAAAAAATTCTTCAAAACAAAGCGAGAAAAAATTTGTCATGTTTAAACAAAATAGTAAAAATAAAAATGATCATGAGGAAAATTCCACTCATAACTTTGATAGACCAGTTGAAGTAGAAGATTATCCTCAAACTGCAATAACAGATGATAAAATTACTTCATTTATCAGAAAAATAAGAAATAGTGATGAAAAATTAGTTGTGCCACATTTTGATTTAGTAACGGGTAGAATAACATATCCATTATTACACGATATATGTGAAAACGCTACAGATGTATCATTCTTAGAAAATTTAACTAAACCTTCAATCGACATACTTGAAAAAAGTGTTTATGAAAGAATAGCGGTTTGTCCCAACCATCCTAATTCATATGATGTTAATGTACGGTTTTATTGTCCGAAATGTAATTCAATGGATATAGAAAAACTTCATCTTTTTGAACATAAAATTTGTGGTTATATTTCAGAAAAAAAGAATTTCGTTGTTTCTGAAAAGGGTATGATAACACAATGCCCATCTTGTAATATGGAAATTAAAGATTGTAAAAAAGAATTAAGAATCCCAGCAATGTGGTATAGTTGTTTTAGTTGTCAAAAAAAGTTTGATGATGTCGTGATGAAACTACATTGTAGAGAATTTAACCATGATTTTGATACTAACATGGCTAGAACAATAACTATACACTGTTTCAAATTAAAGGATCTTGAAACTGAAAGAAATTTTGGTTCTTTATTACTAGAAAATCTAAAAAATTTATTATTAAAATTTGAATATCATTCAGAAGAAAATTGTTCTATTAAAGGAAGAAGCGGCCATTATCATAATGTGGATTTTATGTCACGTGATGATAAAAATAACACAATATTCATTTTTCTTATAAAATCAAATAAAGAAGTCGATGAATCGCAAGTTAATTCAAAAATTATACCAATTCTGGATCTTGAACCTACCTCTGCAATCATTCTCTGTTCATCAATATCAGTGAAAGCGAAATCATTAGCAGCTAGATATCAAATATCTGTAATAGAAAGTCTTGACAGTAATGATGTAGTTTCTTCCTTGGATGAATTAATTTCAAAAAAATTTAACATAATGGAGATTACATAATTGTTTTTTTTTCCAAAAAATAGAATAGTTTCTCGCCGAGGAATTAGCCAAATCCTAGGTAGTCTATTCATGTTAGCAATTGTAGTCCCAGTTGGGACTGTAATCTTAAGTCAAGGTCTATACGAAGTGGCTGATTTTAGTAGATTTTTATCAATTACAAAGGAGCAGGGAATTAATTCTGTACAGGAAGATATTATCTTTGAACATGTTAGATTCGAACCCACAGGAAATCAAGTAACTGTTTCAATCCGAAATATTAGCACAATCACATCATCCATTGATAAGATTTCCATTGTTAAGATGGATACACAGGAATTATTGGTTTATCAAGATAATCTTGCATCTTCTTTACCACTAAAAGATGATGCTGACATTACTGTTAATGCAAACTTGGCATTCTCAGGACAATGGGATGATTCTATGTATGTTGACAGTGATTACAAAATATCAATTACAACAATCAGAGGTAATTTCTTTGATACAATAGCGAGACCATTTAATACATGAAAAGAATAAATTCAAAAAAACGTGGAGTCGCTGTTGTAATTTCTACACTATTAATTTTAGCAATTACTGCTGCAGGGGCAGTATTAGTTTCAAACATGATCGATGTATCAACCATAACAACTGTATCACAAATGCCAAAATCAAATATTGCTGCTAATTCTTTAAAATTAACTTCTTATGATACGCGCGATGCAGCAACACTATCTGCTATTCCTGTACTTAATAACAAATTTGATAATGAATTATGTACTGATCGTTGTAAAGCATTTTCAGATAATATTCCAACCAGCATATTAGGTGATGGTACTGATTTTATTGTAATACAAGTATGGAATAAAAGTGTCGAGCAATTTGCAATTCAAAATGTTCAAATAAATGGAATTTTACATAATTGGGACAGCGAAACTAGTGGAATTACTTTTGATGCAAGTAACGATGATTCTTCTGGCAAATACCCTCTAGCTGGAAAATTTAGTATTATCCCATCATCAAATAGTATTCCTTTAACTCAACATCCTTCAAAAAATCTGAATCCTGATGAAGAAGTACGTTTAATCATAAAGCTTAGCGGCAATATTCAGCCTGATATTGGCCTTGGTTCACCAATCGAAGTTTTGATAAATTTTGGCTCAAATCAGGCAGCTGAATATCATATTTTAACTGGTGATACAAAATGAGATTTTCAAATTTTAAAGGTAGAAAAGGCATAGCATCTGTAATCGGAGGACTTTTTTTCCTTGTTTTAATGACTAGTGGCTTCACTGTTTATTATATTGCATTAGAAAGTCAAGCCGAAATGATTAATACACAACAATTAGTCGCTAGTACTGAAATTAAAAAGATTCAAGAAAAATTTGCAATTTCGGTAGCAGCAGATTCTAGTAATAACAATCTATTGCAGATTCAAGTAAAGAATCAGGGTTATTATCCAATCGAAATTGCTGATGTCTGGATTATCAATAAAACTGATACTAATCAACCTGTAACAAAATATGAACTAGATTATAGTGATGCATTTATTCCAGCAGGATATGGTGGACAGATTCTTGAAAATACGCCACTTTACATGAATCCTGATTTATACGACATTAAAGTTGTTTCAATACTTGGTACGATTAGAACTGCTGAATTAGATGTTGTAAATAATAATAACTATTTACGTGCCGAATTATACGCGATTCCTCCTAATGTGCATATAGGTGAAAATGTAACTATTGCAATGCATGTAACTAATGTAGGAGAATTCACAGTTGAAAACGTTGCTCCATCTTTACCTTTAATGGTAAATCCTTCTTCTTCTATTTCTTCTTTTGCCGAGATTTCAACATTGCCTGTTGATCTGGGCCCTTCGGAATCAGCATTTTTCACTTGGCATTATACTCTTGGGGGAATTGCAGGAATTAATGTTGATCTTTCTAATTATGCAACAGGAACATTAAGCGGTTTAACAATACAAAGTAATACAGATTCTGACTCTGTACGTACGAAAGATAGTTTAGAAGGTGAACTAATTGTCCTTAACCAAGACCTTTTATCACGTCCAGAAATTTTCATGGTAATTCCTTCTCCATTTGGTGTAGATGATGAAACTGCATTGTGGGGAGTAAATGTTGTGAACCCAACTCCGATAAACATGAATGTCAGCAAGGTTACAATTAGTGCTATTACTACCAGACCTCAAAAACAGGATAAAGTATTTGATGAGGATTTTTGTAATCCTATAACTGTTGCACCTACACCAAACTCATGGTCATGTCCTGCTCAAAATCAAATCATGTGGAAAGACATCAGTAATCCACTAAAAATTCCTCCATATTCAGCATTTCCATTTTTAGTAAAAACAGAGCCAGGATTTTTAGCTGGCGCTTTTGATGATCTAGAAACCGTGCTCATTCAAGCCGATTTGTTCACTACCCTAGGTGAATTTGGAAAGACTGGATATGGCTCATCAATAGATAACAAGGGAAACGCACTTGTGAATGTCTTTCTTTCAACTGTTCCAGATTCTACTCTTATTCCAGATATTTATTCATATAAAGGAGGAATTTTAGCTAGCACCCCAACAACATTCCACGCGACTTTGGCTGATTTTGATTCTGATTCATCTTACAAAATTGCCGCGGGTGCAAAGTTGATAATAAATGTGCCAAAAGATTGGACCAACGTTAGCTTTACTCCAGATACTGACTTTGATATTACCCAGCAAACAGTTCTCACTCAAACACAAATTGTGGGCGAGACGAATTTTCAAATTCAATCAGGAGGAAAATCAATAACCTTTACAGCTACTCCACCTTGTGTAGAAAACATTCAGATGTTTGTTATGTATATTTTAGCAGATGGCAGGGTAATTCATTCAACTGAAAATGACTTTTCAATGGGTCCTTTGGCTGAAATAGTTTTACAAGTGGTTCCAAACGGTCCTTGTTAATGAGATAGTTTATTTGTTTGAAAACTTGAAAAATAATTTGTAAATAAAATTAATCAAGAATTTGTTAAACTAAACAAAAATTTCCTTATTAAAACAAGTGCTAAGATAACTTTCATCAAAGTAAATTGGTTGTTTTAACTATAATGTAATGTGTGTGTACGATGAACAACATATCAGATGTCCTCATCATCGTAGACTTCTTCGTATTCATCTTCAGTAAGTTGTTTTGGTTTTTTAAGAAATATGAATATCACTATACCAATAACTACAATTGCAGCAATTCCAATGTATACGATCCAATCAGGAAATCCAAGTTCTAGCGTTGGTAAACTTGATGGATCGTTTGTAACTACAGAAAACTCAAATGTTCTTTGTTCATCAACATAGCCTTCAGCTGTTGCAAAGATTTGTAATGAAATAGTTGGTGCGCCAGGCTGCGCTGTGAAATATAGTTTTGCACTACCATCATTTTTAGTTTTTATATTTGTAGGAGTAATAGTTGTGTTAGAATCTGGAACAATTTTGAGTGATGCACCTTCAACTGATTCAAGATATTGATCATCAACAAACAACTTTAATTCAACTGGTTCACCAGGAGTGATAGGTTCATTTACAATACCAGTTGAAATTTTTAACTTGGTCAAAAAAGATTTTGTTTTAAATTCTTGCTGTGACCCAACAACTCCATTCATATCTGCAGAAATCATTGATTGTCCTATCTCGCCACTAGTGTCGATGGAGAAAATTCCAAATGAATTTCCTTCCTCAATATTGACAAAGCGAGGGATATCGATAAGTTCTGAATTTGTAGAATTGATTTTGACCTGCAAATTTCTCGAAGTTTGAATAGGGTTATTGTTAAAGTCAATTAACTGAACTATTCCGTTATAGGTTTGTTCAGTATTTGCATCCATTTCATTATAGGGAAGAATTATTTTTACCATTGAGGAAGGATCCTTTTCGAAGGATGCTACTGATTTAAGATCATCATCTGCAGAAATGCCTATTGGTATAGCTTCAAACAATACTTTCTTTTCGTCCATGGTTCCGAATGAATCATTATGAAATTTTGCATTTGTAAATGTACGATCTTTTGAAATTACTACTAATTCGTTTACAGGTGTAAGGAGATATTTTGCTTCATCCTCAACAAATGTTGGTCTGTCTCTTCCATCTAGTGCAATTATAAATAAATCAAAGTTACCTTCATTATCAAATAGAATTCTATCTGAACCAGTTGGCGAAAAAATCTTTGTTTTGTCATGTTTTAATGTATTAACAATTTCGGTTGAAGATGTTGCTGAACCTATACCTTTTATTGTTGTAGATAGTGTTGCTTTTCCTGTTTCCTTTCCACTAGAGATCTCAGATGTGCCATATGAGTAACCAGAATTAATATTTCCAGATTGGATAATATTTAGCAAAAGACTATCGCTTGAAATCAAATTAACTTTCTGAAAACTTCCTTCAGAAACCAAGTTTTCATTTGAAAGTATAGGATGAAATTCTGCATTCACAACGGATCCAGTTTCATCTTTATCAAATAAAGCTAAATCTACACAATCATCTTTTTCGTCTTTTTCTATGTTAGAACTTTCAATTAATGCCCCAATTTGATATATTGCTACTGTGTTTGAATTACTTGGAATTTTATCCAATGTGAAGACATGCATGGTTTTATTTTGTGCAATTGGATTATCAGAAGTATAAGCTTGCCTAGTCATAAAACAATCATATGCAATTCCTAATCCCTCAGTACTGGCGCCAATTATGATTTCAGGCGCAACATTGCTTAAAGTTAATTTTTGTCTAAAATGATAGCTAAACTCTCCTTTTTTGATAATTCCATTTTGAATTGATTCTTGCATGGTTTTGTCTATTTTCACACCGACATAATCATTATCTGAGAAAAATTCAAGTTGTATATCTTCCTGAGCAAGTGTTGGTAATCCTTCTAAGTCAACTAGATTAACGATTACATCAATATTTCTGTTTATTTCTTTTGCTATAATTTTTGGAAATACGTTAACTTCTAGTCCAGAAGGTAAGGAGGATGAAATTCTAATGTTTTGTGCAGTTTGTAATTTTAGATCATTTTGAGATGTTTTTATGAATGCGGTACCAACTTTATCAGTTGTTTTAATTATTCCCCAAGTATAATACGCTCCTTTTTTTATTACCATATTGTTTGAACCTAACTCAATTAGTTCATCTTCATAGTCAAGAGCTACTTCAATGTCATATGGTGCTTGAATTATTGTGCCATCAGAGGTTTGTAAAAATACAGAAAATGGCATTTCAGATTCAACGTGCATTTCCTGACTTGGTAAATGTATTATTAGTTCTACATTACCTGGTATTCCAATATTA
>JAEHKV010000010.1 GCA_016838845.1 Nitrosopumilales archaeon
AAAAATTCTAAAAAATTGTATGAATGCATGGAATAAATTTTGGAATTGGTATGAAAATAAAATTCTAGGAAGTATTGTCATAATTGCAATTATACAATTTATCCAAATCCCACACATGGTCTGGAATGCAGACCTCTATCTCGATGTGGGTATAATTGCGAGAGTTCATCCTGCAATAGATTGGTTGCTTTATGGGGTTGACTTGATTGAGATTGTTTCAATAATCAATATTGGAATGATCATTTTTAGCTTGGTTAAGAAAAGAAGAAATCAAAGACTTACAGCATCATTAACAAAACTCCAAAACTAGATTTTTCAATTTTCAAAAAATGGACCGGATGGGAAGCGACCCTGTGATGTCCTATTCTAAGTTCCAAGTTTATCTAAACTTCATTGATATTTATTTTTTAGTGTGACTTAATTCATAGTTCAAATCTCAAGATCCGTTACAAAATGTGTTTCACTAATCATTCAAAACCTTATGTGGGCATGAAACAAAAAAGCTCCGAATCTAGTTAATCTTGAACAATTTTTCCGTTACAATCACATAACAAGACCTTATGCTCCATTGCATCGTTCTTTATGCTTAAGATTCGGTTTTGTAGGTTTCGTTGATTTGGTGTTAATTTAGAGCAACCTGATTTTACTTCAGCAATTGTCACAGAACCATCAGGATTTTTTGCAACAAAATCAGCACCAAAGTTTTGTGGTAGATCGATAATCCGTGCTCCCTTTCTCTTGAATTCTTCCTTCCATTTGTTTTCACATGCTTTCCCTCTCTCTGCTCTCATTTGAGGTGGAGTTTTGCAACATCTATTGATCATTCAGGATCGATGTTAGTCCGGTGTTTTTAAAAACATGGTTATAACATTATCTCTTTTTTTCTCTTTGGTACGGAACTCAACAGGTTTGAACTAAATGGGGTTATTAAAAATCTTAAAAATCAGGATCATTCATAGACTGGTGGAAGTACTTTGTCAAAGGAGACTAAGAAAAAGATTTGTTTTGTGATATCTCCTATAGATAAGGAAGGATCAGAGACTCGTATCAGGTCCGACAAGGTTTTTGAAGATATTATTGAACCAGCGGCTCGAGAATGTGATTACGAGGCAAAGCGTGCAGATATGCTTTCCAGACCGGGTATCATAACATCCCAAATAATTCAATATTTAATAGAAGAGCCACTAGTGATTGCTGATTTGAGTGAGAGCAATCCAAACGTATTCTACGAGCTTGCAATTAGACACGTTACAAGAAAACCTGTTGTCCAAATTATCGACATTAAAGAAAAACTACCTTTTGACGTTAGAGCTACAAATACGATCTCTTTTGACTATATGAATACAGATAGTATTGATCAGTGTAAAAAGGAAATTGTTGAGCAGATTAAGTCGGTAGAAGACGATCCCAGTAAGGTAGATGCACCATTCTCTTTTATTATTGATCCTAACACAACGTCCCACAAAACAGAGGATTCAGTATTAGAATTCATGCTTGAGTTGGTGTCTTCAGGCTCAACGTTAGATATCGTCGCAGAACAACTAAGTTGGATTAGTAAAAACAAAGATATCAAATCTAAACTTATCAGTAGAGCAAAAAGTGGCGTCGCAATCAATATTTATCTTCCGAGGGAAAATGCCATATCTAATGAATTGAAAGACAAAAACATACAAATTCATATTTGTCCAGACCTTGCCAAATCTCCCTATGCCCGTTTCACATTAGTTGACAAAAACAATCCTGGTGCGATAAAATTGGCTGTAGGGTTTGGGACATATCCAAATTTCAAAATTTCAGAATTTAACGAAACCTCTAATGCACAAGTTATAGCTATGGCTCGAGATTATGTTAATAGTTTAGGGAAAGTATAATGGCTTTGTCTGATACGGAACTAGAACAAATAGACGTGGTAGCAGAATGGGATAAAAATGCTGAAGCAAGACATAAACAAATTGTTTCAAAAATTGACATATCATACCATAAAGTTCTGATTCCCACGCTTCTGAAGTTAGTTGGTAAAGTGAAAGGCATGCGAATTATAGATGTAGGATGTGGAAGTGGTGTGTTTGCTGCTGAATTAGCTAAAAGAGGAGCTAATGTAGTTGGAGTGGACCCATCTAAAGAAATGATCCACATTGCTAACAGAGAATATGGTAGTAAAGATGGGATAGAATTCTATTCAGAATCAATACAAAGATTTGCAAATCATACTGATATGGAATTTGATTTATCAGTTTCAAATATGTCATTGATTACAATTGAAGATTTGTATGGTGCATTACATTCAATCAGTAATTTGTTAAAAACTGAAGGCAAACTTGCTTTCAATATCACTCATCCATATTTTTGGAATCAATATAGGCAGTATGAACCAAATGAATTTTTTGAATATAACAAAGAACATGCACAAAGAGGGAATTTTATTATCTCAAATGATTTACATGGACTACCTTCACCAACAACACACTTTCATCGTCCGTTAGAAAAATATTTTCAAAGTTTAGAGAACGCTTCATTCATTATGGAAAATATTCTAGAACCTATTCCTAATAGGGATGAGATGAAATTATATCCAAATCCATGGAAGTTTCCTCGATTTCTTTCTATGAAATGTACAAAAGTGAATGAAAAGAGATTTTAGGATTCTTAGTTGGACCGATACTTTTTTGGTTTTAATTCAGTCTTAACAAAATTTTTAATAAATTCTTCAATAATTTCAGGGACGCTTTACGTCCTTATCATTCAATAAAAAGAAAAAAAGAAAAACAAGGAGAATTTTTTCATCAAAAGAAGAAGAAATCAGAACACACCAACGAAGATAAGGCAAAAGTGTTCAAAATGCTAAACAATGGATATGATCCTGAATATATTGTAATTTATACAAAATTTGATCCAAGTTTTGTTCAAGTTACCTACAATGAGTGGTTAAAGATGAGAAATCAATCCCCTACTCTGTTGGCAGAAATTTGTGATATTGTTAGAGAGAGATTTGCATTCAATAATGCAGCTGAATTGAAAAATGTAATTTTAAAATGTGTCAGATATGGCCATTTTTTGGACAATCTCAAATACAAATGCTCAAAATGCAAAAAGCCAGTTTATCTTGCACCTGATAAGAGCACTGATTGGCTAGCGGATCTATGTGACGCTGTCAGGTATTTATCACAAAATAACTGGCATCATGAATGTGGATGTTCAGGACCGCCCTGTAAAATTCAATGAATTGATAGCTTTTCAAATCTAATTGAGGCTTTCAACTACTTTTTCTCTTAACTCGTTTGGTAAATTAAGCGAGATACCTATAGATTGATCTGGTTTGAGTTTGTAATTGTCTTTAAATTCCTGCATACGCTTTAAGCGTATTTTAGGATCTTTTGCAGCAAGAATTGGCAAAGAATCGATCACTACTTTGAAATTTTTCTCTAATTCCAATATTTTCTTATTTGCTTCAACTAAAGAATCATTATCCTTCTTAAGTCGCAAATTTTCTGCTTTGAATTTTAGTTCATTTGAAATAGTCAAATTTGAAACCACGTTAAGATATTCTTCGGCAAGTTCAAGAATTTGTGACTTGAAGTAATTTTTGTCGAGTTTAAACAAACCCATGTGGCCCATCATATACTCTTTTTTGATAAACGAGGCTAAAGGCGAATCTCTTGATAATGCTTCCTTGCATGTTTTGTTCCAAAATCTTCGAAAACCATTCATGATTGGTACTTCGTACCTTCTCTGTCCCTTGGGTAATGGCGGTCGCAATTTCGCGGCTCTCGCCATTCTTTCAACTCTCTTTTTTATTGACGTTGGACTAGCAGGTCTTGGCAAATCACCTTCCTTTTTGAAAATCGGTTCAGTTGGTTTATCTTCTCTCCCAACTTCTTGTATCCACACTATTTTGTAATCCATTAACGCAAGATAAGCTTCTGGCGTGATAAACGCTGGATACTGTTCATTAGAACCAGCATAAACTTTCAACATTGCACAAACTAATTCCGAATTTTTCTCTTCTTTAGTTTCCATAGTAAGATGATTATCAACCTTATACACTGGATGCATATCTTGCCATTTTAATTCAAACCCTCCTCCTCTAATACCAGATGATGCTGCAACTAACACAATGGCTCTATCTATAGAACCATTTGCATGATTCAACATTTTTTGAATTTCTTGTTTTGTCCATCCTCTACCTTCCAAAACATTACTTATTTCAGGAAATGTGATATAGACGCGCTTCCAGGGAATTGATACATCATTCATGTCAAATAATTTTTTGATTGGTTTGAAATAATTGTCAAATGAACTAGGATTGAAATAATTTTCATGATTTTTTGATAACTTTGTGCGTTCTTTTAATATGACAGAGAGATTAAGCAAAAGATCTAAAACATATTTGGGATCTTTTCTACCTAACTCAACGAATTGATTTGCCCTTTGTTCAAAATTTCCTTCAAGAAAATCTTCAAAGATATTACAGAGTATCATCTTGAGGCTTCTTGTATACTTGTCTCTGGTTTCATCTGCCTTTATGCCTTGTGAGAATCTAGCTAACGCTGACTGGTCTTTAGCTCGTTGGAACTTGTCTTTGGTTAATTTCACTTCTCACACCTTTCTTGTATTGGAACCTAATATAGGACTTCAGAAGGATGGACCGGATGGGATTTGAACCCATGACCTTTGCGGGATTTGAAATCCATACGCAGTGTGAGTGCGTCATCCTAACCAACTAGACTACCGGTCCAATGGTTCTACAAAGTAGGAACTTTTTTTGTCTTTAGGTTTTGAGAAATTATGCTTTCTTTATGCCAAGCGTCCTATTTTTTTGTCTAAGATAGTTACTATGACATTTTCTACATCGTGTAGCATCCATAGAGTTTCTTGCACCACATTTAAAACAAATCTTCAAGTACAGACGCTTTCTCTGCGCAATCTGTCTTTTTGTTGGATCAGTTATTGGCATCTTTTACTCGAAAAATAAGACTCACTTTTAATCTAATCGTTAGATTGTTGAAGTTTACCTGCTAAGAGTATTGGAACTTCAATAGGTCTTTTTGCTACAGGAATGTTTGCTTTGTTAAACATTAAAACCTTAGATTCTGCAGAACCATAATTGCCATAAACTATTGCTCCAGCATGACCCATTCTTTTCTCCTTTGGTGCTGATCTACCTGCAATGTATGCAACTACTGGTTTTTTGAAATTTGAATCAATGATTTGCTGAGCAAGAACTTCTTCTGCATCTCCACCAATTTCGCCAACAATCACCATTCCTACTAAATCTGGAATATCTTTGACCATATCAAATGCATCAATTAGTCTTGTTCCATTGATAGGATCACCGCCAATTCCAAGTGTTATAGCTTGACCAAATCCACCCTCTGAAAGAGCATCTGAAATCTCGTATAGCAAAGTACCACTTTTTGACAAGACTACAATATTTCCAGCTTTGAATGGAATTGCTGGCATAATCCCAATCTTGATTAACTCTGGAATAATAACTCCTGGTGTATTTGGCCCGATGATTATTGCGTCATTTTTCTTTGCCAGTTCCAAAAGTTCCATTGTGTCTCTAACTGGAACGTGCTCAGGTATTGCAACAAGAAGCTTGATTCCAGCTTCAAGCGCTTCTTTTGCTGCACCCAAAAAGAATTTTGCAGGAACAAACATTATGGAAATTTTTGTCCCGGTTGCATCAACTGCTTCTTTAACAGTTTCAAAGATCGGGACACCCTCAAATTTTTGCCCACCTTTTCCAGGTACTACCCCTGCCGCTATGTTTGTACCATATTCAATCATACTTTTCGTATGCTCTGATCCAAACTTCCCAGTCATACCTTGAACTATTACAGGTTTTTTCTTGTAATCAGAATCTTCAGGCTTTCCTCTTAACAAATCAAAAATGTATGTCATTTTTTTATTCCTAAAACAGCTGCATTGATAGCTTGTTCAACAGTATCAAACATCTTTGTTTTTGTGTCTTTTAGCATCTCTTTTGCCTTATCAGATTCTACTCCCTTTAATCTAGTAAATACAGGAAGATCAATCAAATTTTTTTCATAAGCTTTGACAAATGCCGATGCAACAATTGTAGTTTTTACAATTCCACCATAAAGATTTACAAGAATACCTTTAACTTTGTCCATTTTACTAATTAGAGTTAACGCTTCGTAAACTGATTCTGGCGTAGCCCCTCCACCAACATCCAAAAAGCATGCAGGTTTTCCTCCATTGTCAGACAACATGTCAAGAGTTGACATGACAAGACCTGCACCGTTTCCAACTACTGCAATATTGCCATCTAATTCAACAAGAGAAAAACCACTTTTTTCCGCTCTTTCCTCAATCTCTGATTTTTCTTGATATTTTTGTAGTTCTTCATGTCTAAAATTTGAGTTATCATCAGTGATGACTTTACCATCAAGAGCCATCAACGAATCATCATCCAATATGACAAGAGGATTAATTTCAACAAGCTCTGTTTCTTTTTCAATTGTGAGTTTTGATAATTTCTGAAGAATTTCTACAAGATCATCTGCACTTTTCCCTTCTAGCTTCATTTCCTTCGCAACATCCCTAGCAACATCCTCTTCCACTTTGCCTAAACCAACTTCACGGATAATCTGGCTTTTGTCTGATTCAATCTCGACTCCACCATCTGCAGAAGCAATGATGGTATAGCATCTTTTACCACGATTCAAAAACAAAGACAGATACAATTCCTTTTTAATTTCAGCCATTTTTTCAAGTAATATGGCACGAGCCTTTTCTCCTTTGATTGTCAATCCTAAAACCTGCGGATATTTCAACTCAAACTCATCTTCATTATGGCATTTTTGAATTCCTCCTGCCTTACCTCTTCCGCCAACAGGAACCTGAATTTTGATTACAAATGGGAATCCTAGCTCCTTTGCATCTTTTCTACCCTGTTCGATGTCTTTAGATGCAAGACTGGGTGGGATTCTAATCCCAAATTCTTTGAATAACTCTTTAGCTTGATACTCTAATAATCGCATGAAAAATTTCTGGATACCTGATACTTATAATCTGTAGGGTGTTTACTTGAGCTGGATTTCAAGTAAGGATACAATTTGTAAGAAAAGGTCCCTGCTTTTTCTCATCAAATGTTCTGGAAATTCTTCTATAGAAAATACAAATTGCTGATGAAAACTTGGAACCAATGGGCCCCCTGATGTAACCAGTTGCTCGATCACATGATTTGATGATAAAGTACACACAATTTCTTCATAGGAGTTTTCTTCCTCCTCAATTGTTTGTCGGTACAGGACAATTGGGGTATTTGTTTTGGCTACAATTAATGAGCCCTGTTTAAGCAAATCTGTAAGGTGCTGAATTTGCCAGGCATCAAGACTAATTTGCTTAACCATGGGGGTATATGGCAGATTTTGTATTTATTATGCCAGATGAGCTAAAAGCTAACCACTTACTACAACAAATCTATTCACATTTGACTCAGTTTTTGTCCTAAAATGTCAAATGCAAAAAATCTAGATTGTGGTAATCTTTTAATCTATTTTTCTGTTGCCATACTTCATGTGAAGAATAGCTGCCACCGCCAAACCTAGCGGAATCACAATTATTGCAACTAGAATCTCATACTGTAGCTCTAATCTTCTTGCTGGCTGAACAACTATTTCATCCGTAGAAATTATGTCAGGATTTTCATAAACCATGGTAGTAAATGTCACTGTTCTTAAGGAAGGAGAATCAGCTGGTGCTCTAGCAGCACTTTTAATTCCTGAGATTCCCCAGCTTTGAATATTTTCAAATCTAATCTCTACCGGTCCAGGGAACTCAAAGATAAAATTTCGATAATCCCCACCAACACTAGTCAAACCTTCATCACGAAATATTTCATCACCATTTTGAATCAGTATTAGTTCATACTTCATTTTGTCTAAATTTGTATTAGCAGCTGGGTCATAAGTTTGATAAATGAATGTAACCTTCTCGTTTGTTTTGATAACATTTGGTTCCCATGTCATATCAATCTCAATTATCCCATCAGCAGTATAGTCAATCACAGGAAATTTCTCTATTTTATTTCCAAAGGAATCATGAGGATAATCTGGAATTGATTCACCCACAACGACAATTCCTTCCATCCAAGGGTGGAATGTACAAAAATATCTAAACAGACCAGCTTCGTCGAATGTAAATGACCAAGATTCCCCTTTCATGAATCTCCCACTGTCAAAAAAACCATCAGGTTCTCCAAATTTGTCACTACCCATCCATCCAAACCTTCCTGGCCCTTCTCCACTGGTAACAGTATGACCTTCTTGATCATCATTAATCCAACTTACAGTGTCTCCCTTTTGAATTGAAATTACTGGTGGTTCATACCAATTTTCTACAGGAGTATCAAAGGTAGGATCAAAAGCACCAAATGGAATTGAAACAGTTTGTTCTTCTGCAACTGTATTTTGAAATGTAAGCAAAAGAAAATAGATACAGAAAATAAAAAATAAAGATTTCATGATGAAGTTTTCTTAATGACCACTCACTCTACTGAAATTCTAATTTTTTTACCATCAATGTCGTCATCTTTGTATTCTTTGCATGATTCAGTAAAGGAAACTTGCTTAACACGAACTAAAAACGATAATTCTTTCTCTTTTTCTTTAAGCATATCTAAAGAATCGTCATCCAAATCCAAGATTGAAGCTACATTAAGTATGTCTGTTGGGTTGTATCCTCTTTCCTTTCGTAGTGTTTGTAATCTCCTTGCTAAATCCTTTACAAGACCTTTGGCCAACATCTCCTGATTTCGTACAGTTGAAATGAAGACCACTGAATTATCTCGTTCCGATACAGCAAATCCATCTTTAGCATCATAACCAATCAAAAAGTCATCTATTTCCAAAATTATCGATTCGCCATTAATATCAAAAGTAAATTTAGCATCTTTTCTTAAAGAATCAATAATTTCATTCGGTGGCGTTTCAGAAAACTTCTGCACAAGTTTTCCCATGTGCTGTTTTGCTTTAGGCCCAATTCTTTTTCTTTCAAGGTCAATTTTAGGAATAATGGGGAGTCCCAATTGATCCAGCTGTAAAAATTGTTCCAAACCTTCCTTCTTTTCAATTTCCTTTATGGTATATTTTTCAACATTTAGCTGAGCGACTAAAAGATTCGATAAAGACTCGAGTTTTCCTTTTTGCCCTTTCTCAACACAAATAATAGCTTCATTAAGTGGCCAGCGTCGTTTTAACTTGCCTTTCATTCTAGCTGCAGAAGAAATTGAGGTGACCTCTTTCAGTAAATCAAATGATCCTTCAATCTTTTCATCTTCTAAAGATTCTTGGGCTTTAGGAAAATCTTCCAATAAAACACTTTTTTTCTGAGCAAATGTTCCCAAATACAGATATTCACTAGTAAATGGGCATAGTGGATGAATCAAAATATCGAGTGTTCTTAAGGTTTCATACAAAACGGTATAGATTGCCAATCTACGATCCTTTTTCTTTTCATCATCTTCCCAAAGCTCTCCTCGTGTAATTGGAATGTAGACCTGACTCAAAGAATTAATAATAAACTCTTCAATTGCTCGAGCAGCTTCATGCAATTTACATTTTTCATAATCTTCAGTTGTTTTTTTAATTAATTTTTGAAGCTTTGATAATAACCAAATATCCGGTGATGATAATAATTTTTTTTCTTTTGCCCACTTAGTTGTTAAATTAGAATCAAATTCGTCATATTCACTATTTTGTTTGAAATAGAGGTGTATGTGATACAGTGTACTGACAACTTGAAAAGGTCTTGACATTAATTCTTCAGTGCTAAAGTTAAGTGGTTCTATTGGGCTTGATTTCCAAATGAAGTAAAACCGAATCAAATCAACTGGATATTTTTTTAAAAGTTCTTCAGCATCAATTACGTTTCCTAAACTTTTACTCATCTTATTACCATTTTTGTCAAGAACATGTCCTTGAAACAAAAATGCTTTGTATGGCGCAGTAGGTGCATTATTCAAAATTACATTTTCTATGAGAAGTGTGTAGGCCCAACCCCGAGTCTGATCAATTCCTTCAGTGAAAAAAGGCGCAGGAATATTTTTTGCATATTCTTCATTAGACAAAGAAGAGTATGGTGCAGAACCACTATTATGCCATGTATCTAATACATACTGCTCTCTCTTCGTGTTTGAACTGCCACATTTTTGGCATTTAATTTTGATATTATCTATCCATGGTTTATGCAATTCAAAATCTTGGCCATCAGGAAGTTCGGAAGCCGAGTCAACGATTTCTTTTCTGGAATAAAACCAGTTCTTGCTTCCACACTCATTGCACAACCACACGGGTAAAGGGCATCCCCAAAACCTTTCCCTAGAAATACACCAAGGATGTTTTTCCTTAATTATTCCTAAAAATCGATTTTTTGGAGCCTCAAAAAAATATTCTACAGCTTCAGCTGCTTGAATTGCCTTATCCCCCAGCCTATCAAGTTTGTAAAACCAACCTTTTCTTGCAAGCCAAACAAGTGGATGTTGAGAACGCCAACAAAGTGGATACTCGTGTCTGATTTTTCCAATTCTTACAAGCAAATTTTTGTCTCTAAGATCATTTACAATTTTTTCATCAGCATCCCTTACAAAAAGTCCTGAATACTTTCCAGCTTTATCGGTGAATTTTACTTCATCATTGATTGGATTAAAAATCTCTACTTTTCTTTTGTTTGCTATCTTGATATCATCTTCTCCATTAGCAGGGGACAGATGAACTATTCCACTCCCTGCGGTTACATCAACAAATTTTTCAGCAACCGTGATATGATAATTGTCATTTTTTGCGCATTCAGCTAGTCCTGAAATCTCATCTAAAAGTGGATGAATGTATTTTTTTCCTTCAAACGTTGAACCTTTTACAGTTTTTTCAACAGAATGTTTTTCAACTTTGACTTCTTTCAAAAATTCCTCTAATCTTGTTTTACCAATGATCCAAGTTTCATTTTCAACTTTAACATAATGATACTCTTCCTCAGGATTAAGACCTATCATGGCATCTGTTACCAAAGTAAATGGCATCGTGGTCCAAACAATTAGAAATGCTTCTTCGTCTTTTAGTCTCACTTTGTAGTATAACGAAGGATCTTTTACTTCCGCATATCCCTGATTCACTTCTGAATGACTAAGAGATGTCTGACAGCTAGGACAATATGCAATTACAGTATAGTCTTCTTCTAAAATTCCATTTTCATTTGCTTTTTTTAGAAATTGCCATTCCCTTTCAATAAACTCATCCTTGTATGTCCAGTATGCTTTTTTTTGATTAAATGATATTCCAAGAAGCTTGTCAGCCTCAACCCATTTTGCATTAAATTTCTGAACTAAACGCTTGCATTCAGCAACAAGTTTTTCAATTCCAACTTTTTCCAAAATTTCATTTTTACCACCAGTTACCCCCAGTTCTTTTTCTGCTTGGAGTTCCACTGGAAGACCTTGGGCATCCCACCCAGCATTGAAGACCACCTTGTTTCCTTGGAGCGTTTTGAACCTATACCAAAGATCCTTCATAACCCGACCTCTTAGGTGGCCAGCATGAGGAATTCCATTCATAGTGGGCGGCCCTTCAATAAACATAATTTTTTGATCTTTTTCAGATTCAATCATTTCCTGTAAATTCAAATTTTTAGAATATTCTCTGATTTGCCCTTCGATTTTCTTTGCATCAAACTCCTTTGCTAGTTCCATCTGCTGTTGGGATGTATTATGATGTTATAAATCTCATCAACAACATCAGTTGAAAATTGATTCTTCAATCTTGGATTATATAGCAGAGATAAAAAATTTGATCAATGGTTAATGTTCTTGTTGTAGGTTCTGGTGGAAGAGAACACACCTTAAGCTGGAAACTTTCACAAAGTTCTAAAGTCGACAAAGTTTTCACTGCGCCTGGAAATGGAGGAACCGAAAATAATGTTCCAATTTCTGTTGATAAAATTGATGAGCTTGCTGATTTTGCATCTCAAAATAATTGTTTTACTGTTGTTGGACCTGAAGCACCACTTGCATCAGGAATTGTAGATAAATTTCAAGAAAAAAAACTAAAGATCTTTGGACCAACAAAGAATGCTACTCAACTTGAATCAAGTAAAATATGGGCAAAACGATTCATGCAAAGAAATAAAATTCTGACTGCAGAATTTGAAATATTTGATGACGCAAAACAAGCTACAGAATATGTAAAATCAATATCATATCCTCTTGTTGTAAAAGCTGATGGTCTTGCTGCAGGAAAAGGAGTACTTGTTTGTGATAGTACTGAAGAAGCACTTGCGGCAATTGAAACAATCCTAGTAAAGAAAACCTTTGGTGATGCTGGGAATAAAATTATCATTGAAGAAAGAATTGATGGGATAGAAGCATCGTACATTGCATTATGTGATGGTAATGTAGCAATTCCAATGGCATCGAGTCAGGATCATAAGAGAATTTATGATAACGATCGAGGCCCAAATACTGGTGGTATGGGAGCGTATTCCCCAACACCAATAATTGATGATTCGATGGCTGAAAAAATTCAAAATCAAATTATTAACAAAACAATTGCTGCTATGAAAAAAGAAAATATCCCTTTCAAAGGATTTCTTTATGCAGGTGTGATGATTAAAAATGGAATACCATACGTCCTGGAATTCAATGTCAGAATGGGTGATCCTGAATGTCAACCAATAACAATTCGTATGAACTCTGATCTGTATGATTATCTTAATGCAGCAGTTGATGGAAAGCTTTCCTCGATGCCACCAATCTCTTGGATTGACAAAACAGCGGTATGTGTTGTTTTGGCATCAAAGGGTTATCCAGAATCTTATCCAAAAAATGAGGAAATTAAAGGACTAGGACAACATAACAAAGGAATCTTTGTTTTTCATGCAGGTACAAAAAAAGAAAATAACTTAATTCTTACAAATGGAGGCAGAGTTTTAGGAGTTACAGCGCTCGGCGATACACTCGAATCGGCAATCTCTAATGCATATTCAGCTACCGAAAAAATCTCATGGCCAAACAAATATTGCAGATCAGATATAGGGAAAAAAGGCCTCACTTTCCTATGATGTTTTAAAAAACTCATCCTCTGTAACAATCCAATCAATTTTCATATCATTATCTAAATGAGGTATTGATCTTACAATTTGTTTTGCATATGTCAAAGCAATTGTTGCCACATTATTTTTTGAAAGAAACCTATCATAAAATCCATAACCATACCCTAATCGAAAACCATTACGGTCAATTCCAATTGTAGGTACTAATACAACATCCAAATTTTCTGAAGCAGGACAATTATCTTTAGGTTCCATAATGTCAAAACTTCCTTTTTCTAAACTATTGAAGTCTTTAATTTTTCTAAACTCTAGATTGTCATCAACAATTTTTGGCAAAAAGATCTCTTTGCCATCACTCAGTAATTCTTGCATAACATCTTGAGTCAGAACCTCACTTCCAATAGGATAATAAGATCCTACAATTTTTGCAAGTCTAAACTGTGGAATTTTCTTAAGATTTCGATGAATTTGCTTACTAGCAATTTTCATTAAATCGTCTGAGGTAGAATCACGCTTTTCAAGCAGAACCTTTCGAAGCGAAGACTTTTCACTGTTTTGCAAGGCCTTTGATTAATGATGCAGCAGTTACAGTATTTTTTAACAACATTGCAACAGTCATTGGACCAACCCCGCCTGGAACAGGTGATGCAAACGATGCCTTTTCAATGATTTTATCAAAATCAGCATCTCCAACTAGTTTTCCATTATGTTGAGTTATGGCAACATCAATTACAACAGCACCATCTTTGATCATATCTGGTGTTAAGGTAAATTTTGTTCTATCTCCAACTGCAGTAATAACAACATCTGCGGTTTGACAAATATCCTTAAGATTTTTTGTTTTTGAATGGCATGTAATTACAGTTGCATTTCTTGCTAAGAGAAGATGGTAAAGTGGCTTTCCAATCAAATTACTTCGGTTTATCAACACTACGGTTTTTCCATCTAAATCAATATTATGATAATCAAACATTTCAATAACTCCCAAAGGTGTACACGCTACAAGCGCTGCCTTTTTCATAGCAAGTAATCCAGTATTATGAGGAGTTAGACCATCTATGTCCTTGACAGGAGATATTTGTGAAATTGTTTCAAATTCATCCAACTGTTCCGGCAAGGGAAGCTGAACTAAAATTCCATGTATAGAATAATCATTATTTAGAGAATCAATTAATTCATTCATTTCTTTTTGCGAAAAAGTTGACTCGAGTTTATGATCCTTTGTTAGTATTCCAACTTCATCACACGCTTTGTGTTTGTTCCTAACATAAATTGCAGATACAGGATTATCGCCAACTAGAACAGTTGCTAAACATGGATTCACCCCTTGTAATTTCAGTTCATCAACTGCCTTTTTGACACGATCCTTTACAGACTTGGCAATCACTTTTCCATCAATTTTTGTACCTGTCAATATGGTTGAGGGAAATTGTTGATATTTAATTCTTGGAATCTAAGTTAATCTTTAAAGACCGAGACTATCAAAAAATCATGTGAAGTTAGATTTTGATACAAATCAGTACATAGATGAAATTAGAAAAAATGAAAATTACTTTCACACGTTTATCAATAGAGAAACTCTCGCTGCGGGTGTATTGGTTTTACAACCTGGAGAGGAAGACACTCAAACTCCCCACGATTCCGATGAAGTTTACTATATTGTCAAAGGGAACGGTTTTTTAAAAATCAACAAAAAAGATTTTCCTGTTTCAGATGGAAAGATGTTTTTTGTTCAAAAAGATATCGAACATTACTTTTTTGGAAACAAAAAAGAACTTATTGTATTGTATTTTTTTGGCGGACCTGACTCTTAAGAAATAATTGTTTTTCTTCCAGAAATTCTAACCTTCTTCTTTGCAAAAAGCCTAACAGCCTCTGGATAAATTTTATGTTCCTCCTTGAGAATTCTTTTTGCAAGGATTTCGCCAGTGTCTCCATTTTTTACTCTGATAACAGATTGAATAATTATTGGACCTGAATCAATACCTTCATCCACAAAATGTACAGTACATCCTGAAAATTTCACACCATGTTCAACAGCTTGCTTTTGAACATCAAGTCCTGGAAAAGCAGGTAAAAGCGCTGGATGAATATTCATTATTCTGTTTTTGTATTTTCTAATAAATTGAGGACTAATAATTCTCATAAATCCTGCTAAACACACAAGTCCATTTTTTGGCGTTACGCCATATTGTTTTAGAGTAGCAATTATTTTTTTATCATAATCCAGTTTGCTTCCTTTGAAACCTTTACTTGTTATGACCACTGTATTGATCCCAAGTTTTTCCGCAATTTTGAGTCCTTTTGCATTTGGCTTATTAGAAATTACAACTGCTGGATTAATTGGAACTCGTTTCTTCTTAATTGATTTTAAAATGTATTCCATATTGCTTCCCCGACCAGAAATTAAAATAGCTAGATTTAGCAAGTGGTCAAAACTAAATCAAACCTGCAATTTATATCAAATCTTGAATTACTCTTTCTAGTTTGATACAAAAGGTACGAATGACAAGGAATGGCATACTGTGCCAGACAAATGGAACTAAAGTTCATCTGGATCCAAAAAAGGCAGATTCTGAAGGCATTAATTTTGTCTCACACGCACATTTTGATCATTTGCCAATAACAAATGGCGGAACTGTATTGTCGTCTCGTGAGACAAATGAAATTGCAAATCTGAGAGGCGTTCAATTGACCAATTTTGTTGACTCTATGGAAAACTTCGCACTAATAGATAGTGGCCATATTCTTGGGGCTAGAGGACTTTTGTTTGATGATATCTTTTACACTGGAGATATTTGTACCAGAGATAGAGGTTTTCTAAGTGGTGCCAAGGTACCTAAATGTAAAACATTGATCACCGAATGTACATTCGGTCTTCCAGAATTTTCATTTCCAAAACTATCTGAAATTGAAAAGCAAGTGAATGGAATCATTTCAGAACTTTACTCAAAAGGAAAACCTGTAATTTTGATGGGGTATCCACTTGGCAAAGCACAAACGTTAAGTCAAATTTTCAAACACTGGGATCCACTGTACTATCATGATTCTGTCAAAAAAATGAATGACTTGCACAGAAAGTTTGGCATTCCACTAAAAGAAGGAATGGGACATTTAGAAGCCGAATCAAAAGGACTACTCGACAAAAAACCATGGGTGATGGTAGCACCAATGTTGTCAAGTAAGAATTTCTTCATTAAGCATATGAAATCAAAATATGATGCTGTAACAATAGGATTTAGTGGATGGGCAAAATCACCCAGATTCAAATTTAGTAGGGGCTGTGATTACTCTATTCCATTGAGTGATCACTGTGATTTCAATGAACTCACAGAAATGGTAATTCAGTCTGGTGCTGAAAAAGTTTACACAATACATGGTTTCGTAGAAGAATTTGCCTCGCATTTGACAAAAATTGGAATTGACGCACAACCTTTGCGTGAAGATTCACTAGATGATTTTTTCTAATTAGTTTAAATTTTTAAAAATTCCGAACAATTACAATTTAGGATTAAACAAGTACCTGAGTTTCTAATATGATCATCTAAGGAATGTCTACATTTGGCATTTTTGCATAACTTTCTCTCCTGCTCTCTTTTAACCACAGCTTGTGCTATTGTATTTGCCTTATCTTTTGAATATTTTTTTTTGTCAATGTAATAATGAACAACCCTGTTGTATAGTAAATCAGGATTGAATTGTTTTTCTATCAATTTATCTTCCCCCTTGGGAAGGAATCCAATGAAGCATAATCGTTGAGCGGATTTTGGAAACTTTTCGTATCTTATTAGTAATAATATCATCTAGAACATCTTTCGAGTCAGCTTCAATTTTACAAAATATATCATAAATTCCATATGTGCCTCTAGCCTCAGTAATTTCTTGGACCTTGCTCAATTCTTGAATAATTTCAACCTCACTTCCTAAATCACACTGTATCAGAACATATGCTACTTCCATTTTTCACTCCACCAGTATAATATTACACTTTAAGCTATATCAAATCATCTAAAATCAAAGAAAATTAAACATGAACAAAAGCTACGCGTTCATTATATAGAAAAATCTCTATTTTAATAATATGAGTACAACTGCATGGAAGTGCTTTCGGTGTGAATTAACATTTAAAGAAGAATCTCATGCAATTTTACACAAGGATATAGTAAATCATTCATCAATACCTATAGAGATTCCATTAGGCTAAACAAGAAAAAACCTGTTTAAGATTTCGATTATTTTGGATGGGTTAATATTTCACATTTTTCAAATATTGATATGAAGCTTCTCTGAAGAAAATTACCATATTGGTTCATCAACCATTTTTAATCCGTCTTCTGTAACTTCAAAACCCATTATCGCAAGCGTTTTTTTTGCAGAAGAAGTATTTCTTTCTAAAATTTTTTCTGCAAGTTCAATTTTTTCCTGTTTTTGTAAATTTTGACCAATCTTGTATTTACCACGAAAAGAATCTGGTTCTACTTTAATAATGGCAACTTCATCAACAACTTGCATTTCTGGTTTTAATGGATCATATCCGCCCTCCGGTTGGTATTTTTTCATTAACCCATTTAGTGCCAAAGTCTTTTCGTTTCTATCTTCAACGATGGAACAAATTCCTTTGACTACGACACTAATGTATAATGTATCAGCTAGCGAAGCATCTTTGGGGTCTTCAAAATAAGATGGTAAAAATTCAAGTTCTCTATCTACCTCAAAACCAACCTTCTCATTCCGCCTAATATTGTCTAATTTTTCCCCTTTAGTGTGAGAATGCATGTAGATAGCATCATTCAGGAAAACAAAATTCATCGGTATGATTTGAGGAAATCCATTTTCATCAATGGATGCTATCCTGCCTACGTGCTCTAAATCTAAAAATTCCTTGATTTTTTCCTTTGATTTTATCTCTAATCTGCCTAATAGCTGCACTAGGGTAGTTTTCTTAATGTGATTATAAATCTAAAATTCTCAAATTTGGTATTCTTACATGCCAGCTAACTAAGAATTATTTGCTATCTCCAACCTTTTCTCTCAGATAAGGCATAACCTCACTGGCAAATTTATCAATACTGCCAAAGTAATTCTTTCCCCAGAATCTTATAACAAAATGATTAACTCCTGCTTTCAAAAATCTCTCAAAAACTGGTATGATATCATCTGGCCTTCCT
>JAEHKV010000011.1 GCA_016838845.1 Nitrosopumilales archaeon
TATCATACCAAGAAGCGGTGCATCTACACCATTTCTAAAAAATCTTTTAGAAAAAATTGGTCTTGAAGTAACAGAAATTCATCTTTATGATGTTTGTGCATTTCGTGATACTACACAGTGGAATGAGTTTAGAGAACTATTCTCACAAAGTAAAATAGATGGGATAGTTTTCACAAGTGCGTCATCTGTTGGGGCATTTTTTGAAATAATGTCAAAAGATTACGAAGAAAAAAATCTACTAAACAATTTACAAACAATCAAGGTAGTTGCAATAGGTCCATTCACAGCTGATGAGTTGAAAAAATTTAACATCATTAACACAATTGCCCAGGTCCATACTGTTTCTGGCGCTTTCGATTCAATCAAGAACATTTTTCATTAGCTAAAGCTATTTAGCTCTCCCTATTTTTCCTCATGTATTTATAATATAACGCAGTTATTTTCCTTAATGGCAACTGAAAATATTCAAATGGATTATTCAAAATACGATTTTAAAGACTCCACTGAGATGTATGTACATCTTAGTAAGAAAGGCCTTTCAAAAGATACAGTCATTGAAATTAGTAAACTAAAAGACGAACCTCAATGGATGCTAGATTTTAGACTTCGTTCTTATGATATCTTCATGAAAAAACCTGTGCCTCAATGGGGTGGTGATCTTAATTCTATTGATTTTCAAAATATCTATTATTATGCAAAGGCTTCTGAGAAAACCGAAAAAAATTGGGATGACGTTCCAGCAGAGATAAAAAATACTTTTGATAAACTAGGAATTCCAGAGGCAGAAAAGAAATTCTTAGCAGGTGTTGGTGCACAATACGAATCTGAGGTTGTTTATCATCATTTGCGAGAAGACTTGCAAAAACAGGGTGTTATTTTCATGGATACAGATACAGCATTAAAAGAACAGCCAGAACTTTTCAAGAAATATTTTGCTAAGACAATTCCTCCAGAAGACAACAAATTTTCAGCACTAAACAGTGCTGTCTGGAGTGGTGGTTCATTTATCTATATTCCACCTGGCATTAAAGTTGACATGCCTTTGCAAGCATACTTTAGAATCAATGCAGAAAATATTGGCCAATTTGAAAGAACTTTGATAATTGTTGATGAAGGTGCTGAAGTGCACTACATTGAAGGTTGTACAGCTCCTGTTTATTCTTCTGAATCTCTTCATTGTGCTGTTGTGGAACTCATTGCACACAAGGATGCAAAACTCAGATACACCACAATTCAAAACTGGAGTAATGACGTATACAATCTTGTAACAAAACGTGCTTACGCATATGAAGGTGCTACAGTAGAATGGATTGATGGAAATATTGGAAGCAAACTAACAATGAAATATCCTGGAATCTATCTGCTTGGAGAAAGAGCTTATGGTGAAACTCTGTCTGTTGCATTTGCAGGAAAGAATCAACATCAAGACACTGGAGCAAAAATGGTTCATTTAGCTCCAAACACAACATCTAAAATCACATCAAAATCAGTCAGTCGTTCTAATGGAAGATCCACCTATAGAGGGTTACTCAAAGTAGCAAAAGGTGCAACAAATGTTAAAGCAACTATAAGATGTGACGCCCTATTACTAGATGATACCTCAAAAACAGACACATATCCTTACATGGAAATTGACCAAGAAGATGCTACTGTTACCCACGAAGCAACAGTTGGAAAAATTGGCGACGAACAAATATTCTATCTAATGACAAGAGGATTCAATGAGGAAGAAGCACTTACTCTTATAGTAAATGGATTCATGGAACCATTTACAAAAGAACTACCAATGGAATATGCCGTAGAATTAAACAGACTAATCAAACTAGAGATGGATGGTTCAGTCGGTTAATATCTACACGCTTTCGCTCATTTCGATTAACCATGTCGCAACTCGCATTATCTACAATCAATTCTAGTCATATTGAGGAAATCTCTTCTTCAAAAAAAGAACCAGCATGGTTAAAAGAATATAGAAAAAACTCGCTTTCAATTTATCAAGAGATGCCAATTGAGGTTTCTCCTCTTTACAATAAATATACTGACGCAAACAAAATGGATCCAGAACAAGTATCACTTTCTATAAGTACTGACACATCGATCCCTGAATTTCTAAAAAAAAGATTGGGTGAACTTGAAAATGAAACCTCTATAATTCAAATTGGTTCAAATATCACTCAAATTAATATTTCTGAAGAGCTAAAATCAAAAGGTCTTGTTGTTTCGTCAATTGATAACGCCCTAAACGAACACAGTGACCTTGTTAAGAAATCTCTAGAATCTTCAAGCTCAAAAGAAGACAAATTCACTGCCCTGAATAATGCTGCATTCAATTCTGGAATATTTGTTTACGTGCCAAGAAATCTTATTTTGGAAAATCCAATTCATCTTCTTTCTTGTTTATCTGTGGATGGTGTATCTACAATTGCTCGTAACATCATTGTAACAGATGAGAGCAGTAAGGCAACCGTCGTTCAAGAATTGTATTCCCCAAAAGCATCAAAACAACAAGCATATCTAGAATTGCTAAACATGATTGTTAGTGCAAATAGCCAACTAGACATCACTACCTTACAAATGATGGACCAAAGCACTGTTAATTTCTCCACTCGAAGATCAGACATTGCACAAGATGCCAAAATAAACTCGTATCTTGGTTTATTTGGCGCTATGCTTTCTCGGTACAGAATTGAATACTATCTAAATGGTACCGGTGCATCGATAAACGACTCTGAAATTGTGTTCGGAAATAATGACCAATCATTTGATATTCAAACTAATGTAACCCACCAGAGTCCTTCTACCGAAGGTAGAGTCAACGAAAAATCAATTCTAAAAAACACGTCAAAGTCATTATTCAAAGGAATGATAAGAATTAATGAAAATGCCTCCAAATCTCAATCATTCCTTTCTGGTCGTTCTATTTTGCTTGATAAAGGCACAAAATCAGATTCAATACCTGGTCTTGAGATCTTTACAAATGATGTTAAAGCCACTCACTCTGCTTCAGTGGCACAAATTGATGAAGAGCAGATTTTCTATCTAAATACTAGATGCCTAAGTCGTTCTGAAGCAGAGCGCGTAATTGTTGAGGGATTTTTGGAACCCCTTTCAAGAAAAATGTCTTATCAAGTACGCGCGTGGATTGCGTATCTAATAGAATCAAAATGGAGTGGACGTGAATTAACAGTCAATACTGATGAAGAGCTCAGAAAACTTGTCGAGGTTGAAGAAACCCGATATAATGAAAATGTAGACATTGAACAGCATTACAAGTATAGGTGATTAAATTGAGTGAATGGATAAAGGCTTGTAAGCAAGACCAAGTAGGCGATGGAAAATTATTTGCCTTTGATCATAAAGACCAGAAAATACTTTTGGCAAATTTAAAAGGAAAAATCTTTGCTACAGATTTAATCTGCACTCATGCTCAAGCAGATCTTTCTACGGGTTTTTTGACTGATGAAGGAATAAGATGCCCATTGCATCTATCAGTTTTCAACTTAGAAAGTGGTACACCCCAAGGTCCCCCAGCAGAAAAACCATTGAAAACTTACAATGTTAAAATACAAGAAAACGAGATTTACGTGGAGGTTTAGTTGAATGCAAAGTACAGAATTATCTATTGAAAATATTAGAAAAGACTTTCCAATTTTAAAAAGGAAAGTACGTGACAACAAACCATTAGTATATCTTGATAATGCTTCAACGACTCAAAAACCAAAACAAGTTATTGATGCGTTAACAAACTACTATAGCAATTACAACGCAAACATACACAGATCAGTTTACTCAATAGCAGAAGAAGCAACTGAAGCTTATGAAAAAGTAAGAGACAAAGTAGCCAAATTCTTGAACATATCAAAACGCGAAGAAATAATCTTTGTTAGAGGTACTACCGAGGGCATTAATCTGGTAGCATATGCATGGGGACGAAAGTACATCAAGGAAGGTGACATCATTGTCACAACTGAATATGAACATCACAGCAATATCGTTCCGTGGCAACTCTTAGTTAAAGAGAAAGGAGCAAAGTTAGAATATATTGAAATTAATGATAATGGAGAATTAATTTTAGATCAGCTTGACAAGTATCTGGCAACAGGAAAAGTCAAACTAGTTGTCTTTAGTCTGATGTCTAACGTTTTAGGTACAATCAGTGACGCAGAAAAAATTATTTCTAAATGCCACGAGGCTGGAGTGAAAACCCTAGTAGACGCCGCTCAAGCAGTTCCTCACATG
Organism: Nitrosopumilales archaeon; assembly: GCA_016838845.1. Taxonomy (GTDB): domain Archaea; phylum Thermoproteota; class Nitrososphaeria; order Nitrososphaerales; family Nitrosopumilaceae; genus DRGT01. The sequence goes on from JAEHKV010000011.1 coordinate 4,240, forward strand.
AGCGTTGACGTTGCCAAGTTGGGGTGCGACTTTTTTGCTTTTTCAGCACACAAGATGTTGGGACCTACTGGAATTGGCGTTCTCTGGGTTAGAAAAAGTGTTCTTGAAACAATGGATCCGTTCCATGGTGGTGGTGACATGATCCGTGAAGTTCACAAATATGAAACTACGTGGAATGATCTACCCTACAAGTTTGAAGCAGGAACTCCAAACATTGCAGACGTAATTGGTTTCGGATCCGCAATCGATTATCTTTCTCAACTAGGAATGGAAACTGTTAGAAAACATGAAATGGAATTAACTCAATACGCTTTAGATAAAATGTCACAAATCAAAGGAATTGTGATTTATGGACCAAAAGACGTTTCAAAACGCGGTGGAGTAATATCCTTTAATTTTCATGATGTTCACCCACACGATGTTGCCACAATTATTGATAGAGAAGGAATAGCAATTAGATCAGGCCATCATTGTGCACAGGTTTTAATGGAAAAGCTTGACGTCGCTGCAACTAATCGTGCCAGTTTTTACATCTATAACACCAAACAAGATGTTGACAAACTTATTCAATCATTGGAAAAGGTTTCGGAGCTATTCAAGTTATGAGTGATCCAATTTACACTGAAATTATTATTGACGAAGCTAGACATCCACAAAACGAGGGAACTCTTGAAAACCCTGACATTTCCCAACATGACTCTAATCCAATGTGTGGTGATAGCATCACTTTACAAATGAATGTCACAGATGACTCAATTAATGATATTAAATGGAGTGGAGAAGGTTGTACTATTTGTAAAGCATGTACTTCAGTTCTTACACAATTGATAAAAGGAAAAAATATTGATTTTGCGAAAAATATGAAAAAAGAAGAAATTTTGTCTGAACTTGGACTGGAATACTTGGCAAAACAAAGTCCAGTCAGAATAAAATGTGCTTTGTTATCAATGAAGGCGTTAAAACTCGGACTATATTCTTACTTGGCCAAAAAATTAGCCGGTTCTTTATCTCTAGATAACTTAAAAGAAGACGCAGCAAATCTCTATTAACATGGGTGATTTTAACCCAAAAATTCCAATTCAAATTCAAATTAGAAAGATAATTTTTGAAAAATTCAATGATCCTGAGGTCAAATTTACAAACGATGAAATTTTTGAAATCATTAAAAAAAATGGGGACATAGATGCATCTTGGATTATTGACGATATGGAACCATACTTTAAAGAAATTTGTGATAGCGGATTAACACGAAATATTGCACAAGACTTTATGACTATGTGGTTCAAACTTTTTGAAACTGTTGAAAAGTTCCACTGCGATTCATGTAATAATGCTGTTTACTTGGGAAATTCTGAAGAACGAATATGTCCTAACCCTGATTGTAAAGCAACTATTTAGCTCGTTCTCTTTTCGCAGCTTCTTCCAAAGATTGAATCATTGGCAATTTTTCACCAGCCAGATAGAGAACTAAAGCACTACCAGCTGTGCTGATATGATTAATTTTGTCAGCTAAACCATATTTTTTCAATGCATGTGTCAAGTGACCGCCACTAACAATTGTAGTAGCCATTGAATTTGCTACTGCTCCTAATAATGCCTTTGTGCCAAACATAAATTGTTCCTTTTCAAAAAATCCTGCCGGACCACTTATGAAAACCGTACCAGCACCAGAGATGATTTTACTATAATGTTCTACTGTTTTAGGACCTATATCGTTAATGGCATCTCCTCTATTGGCATCTCTAACATCTACTTCAATCCTAGAGCCATCTTTATCAACGGCAACATCAACAGGAGTAGAAAAAACATCAGGATATTCACCAATAAGAGAATGAGCCTTTGTAACTACATCTTCCTCTCTTTTTATCCCAAGTGAAGATTTGATCCTTCCCTGCGCTCTCATGAAAACATTACCAATTAACCCTGTAAGCAAAATATGATCTGCTCTCCCATTTTTTATGAGGAGCCTTATGGATTCTAATCTATCGGGAATCTTTGCTCCACCAAGTACAACAACATGTGGTGCCTTGGCAACCGTTAGAATTTCATCTAGTTCTCTTACCTCTCTTTCAACGATTCTACCTGCACAAGCAGGTAAAACTTGTGGAAATCCAACGATTGATGGATGTGATCTATGAGCACTAGGAAATGAATCTAATACGCATAAATCAAACAACTTTGCCAATCGCTGTACCATAATCGTTTTTGCTGCTTCTGTAGGACTAAACTCATAATTTTCTTCAGCACACAATCTTAGATTATCTAACAACAATATTTCACCATTTTTCAAACTTTCAATTTCATTCTTGGCAGCAGAACCAATCACATCTTGTACATATTTGATATCTCGATTCAAAAATTTCTCTAAGACTTTTGCATGTTTTTCCATTCCAGTATAATCTTTGTTTCCAACTCTCCCCTGATGGGACGCAACCACAAGTTTTGCGTTTCCTAATGATTCAATTGTTTCTATTGCCTCTTCAATCCTTTTGGTACCAGAAATTTCCATAGTTTCAGGATCAATTGGGCAGTTCATATCAACTCTTAAAAAAACTGTCTTGTCTTTTAATTCAAAATCATCGAGCGTAAGAATGTTCATATTTTTCCTATTTTCTACAGGGTTAAAATCTTTGAGCCGATCAGATTTTTAATCGATTTTTTCAACTATGTTTTAATCCAGAAATGAAAACTCTTAGAGCATTATGTATTTCCAATATTCTAATAATCAATCATGAGAAAAATTAAAAATGGTACGGTTGTGTGATGCCTAGTTGCAAAATTGGATTTTTGACATAAGATCAAGGTCTTTTGTTCTTCTTGTGATTGCATTTGTAATTGTGGCAATTTTAGTTCATTTTGAAATAACTGAACAATTTGATCAAACCACAATTCAACACTTTCATTCCATTATAGGAAATCCATCTCTTGACATGTTTATGCAGTCAATTACTGAGATTGGCGATGTTTATTACATGCTTTTATTCGGCATTGCATTAATTGTAATAAAAAAAACGAGAAGAATAGGCATAACAATAATGATTCTTCTGGTAATGACTACGCTTCTCACCGGATATATCAAATGTGGAGTAGATAGGGATAGACCTGACCTAGATTTTACGGGCACACCTTTTCCAATTCCTATTGATCGTGATACTTTTGCCTTATTTTGTGCTGGTAGCTCTGATGCATCATTTCCATCAGGTCATGCTGCTCGAGCGGCTATCTTTGCAATAATTCTAGGCTTTTCATTATCTGAAAGATTCCCTAAGGGGTGCTATCTTTTGTTCCTGTATCCAATTTTGATGTCAATTAGCAGAGTTTACGTTTTACAACATTTTCCTATGGATGTAATTGGAGGAACTATTATTGGTATACTACTTGCAGGTGCATTAGCACAAAAAACCAAATTGTATAAAATATTTAAAAAATCAGAAACCTAATTCTTCTAAAACCTGCGAACTAATGAACACAATAGCATAATGATCTTTATCGTGATGATATGTCCAATATCTGATATTTTTTTCTTGATTTTTTTGACTCAAACCATGATTGATGCTAGTAGTCATTATGTATCCAATTCTTTTGGCAAGCTTTGAATCTTTTGGCATTAACACCTTAAAACCATCTTTTCGGTTTTCAAATCCTAATCTGATCATTTCTTCTGCAGCGTCGGACGCACCCTTTTCATCTAATAATTCAAAAATCTTACCAATTGGTAGGTTGGAAGGATGAAATTCCATTTTACTCGTTTCATATTTTATAAATTAACTAATATTTCTTGATGATCGGTTATGAGTCCTTTTGAATTTTCTGATGTTAACTTTCTTAACTGGAAAGTCAAATCATGATTATGTTAATAACTTAATCATGCCATGATTTTAAAAATATCTGTTGGCAACGCTTACAAGATTAGCCGAAAAATTAGTTGAAAAAAAACAGGAAGTTTCTAAACTTAGAAGACAAAGTCAAAGGGAATTAGAAAAAGCAAAATCCTTACGAAGAAAATCCTCTTCCGGATTAGCTATTATAGAAAAAAGAATTGGTTCAGCCCGTGAACAACTATCTGGCGTTTCAGAAGATTTGACCAGAAGACTTGCTCAGCAGGAAAGTATTCAAAGACTTCTTGCTGCTGCTGAAGAAAAACTAGGTAGGGAAAAACAAGCCAAGGAACAAACTGAGCAAGAAATTGAATTTGCCGAATCCTCTGTAGAAAAAGAAAGTGCTGAGGCTAGACTTAGGTCCATTACAGATAGAATTGAAGAAATAATTTTTGAAATGAAACAGAGGAAAAAAATGATCCCTAAAGTCATTGATGCTGTTGAAGATTATAAAAAATCAAAATCAAAAATTTCTACAAAAATTCAGATACAGGTTCACGAAAAACCAGAATTAAAAAAATTGATCATAAAAAGTCAAAAAGCTACTGAACGCTTTACAAAGCAATTTCTTACTAAAATAAAACAGGAAGAATCAGCAAAACTAAATATTAAAAAAATTCAAACTAGATTAGAAGAATTAAAAGCAAAAAGAAGAAAACTTGCTGCAAAAAGAGCCGCTCTTAAAAGAAAACTTAAAGCTAGAAAAGTAAAAAGAAAAACAGCTAGAAAAGTAAAAAGAAAAACAGCTAGAAAAGTAAAAAGAAAAACAGCTAGAAAAGTAAAAAGAAAAACAGCTAGAAAAGTAAAAAGAAAAACAGCTAGAAAAGCAAAAAGAAAATAGAATCTACTACTAACTAATCTATAGGATTAATATTGTTAGAAATTAACTAAAACACATGTCTTCAACTGGAAAAATTTCTGTTGAAATTTCTACATTACCAAAATTTCAGCATCCAAAACTTATTTGTGGATTACCTGGAAGTGGATTTGTAGGAAAATTAGCTGTAGACTTTATCATTGACAAGCTAAAAGCAAAACAATTTGCAAGCATATATTCAACTTCATTTCCACCTCAAATTTCTATTCAACCTGATGGTACAGCTGATTTAGTCAAAAATTCATTATTTCATTGTAAAGTTAACTCTCACGACCTAATTCTTCTAACTGGTGATGCACAACCAGTTTCTGCACAGGGAGAATATGCACTTGCAGAGGAAATAATTTTACTATGTAAAAAGTTGAAAGTAAAGGAGATTTACACTCTGGCCGCTTTCATTACTGGAAAATTTTCTAAAAATCCTAAAGTTTACGGTACTGGTACATCCAAAAACATTGTTGACGGTCTTTCAAAATTTGGAATTCTATCAATGGAAAAAGGAAACATTACTGGAATGAATGGCGTAATTGTTGGAATAGCAAAGCGTTCTTCAATTTCTGGAATTTGTCTTTTGGGTGAAACTTCTGGCTATGTAATTGATGCAAAGGCATCTAAAGGGATTCTGGAATCACTCTGCAAAATTTTAGATATCAAGTTTGATATGTCAGAATTAGAAAAACGAGCAAAAGATACAGAGGAATTAATTAAAGCTCTACGCTCACAAGCTACCGCACAAGGTTTTACTGATCAACCAATCGCAATTCCGACTGATTCGGATGAAAAAAAATTAGGATACATTAGTTGATTAAAAAACAAAGAACGTAATTTTTTTAGGGGTTTATTTGCATTTCGCCGTATTTGCCCTTGCCTAATGAAACTTCGTTTTGGAAAGTAGTTGTATAGCCATTTTTAATTACGATTGTGTCGCCTTCATTTACTTTGGCGATATCATCTCCCCACAAAGTGAATTTGATCTCCCCAGAATCATCAGAAAGCATTGCATCGCAAACATCAATGGTTCCACCACTTTTCATATTGACATTTCTTACCTCGCCTTTACTTTTTAACACCCCTTTTGTGTTAATTCCACTCCTCATGTTCTTAACTTGAGAAATTGGAACATCTTGTTCGCTCAATTTAATCCTGTTAAACCGTTTTTTCAGGCAATTATAAATTTTTAAAATCTAAAATTCCCACATCGCAATTGACAAATACTCGTCTTTTTGAATTGCAGTTGCAGGGGTATCGAAGCCCGGTCAACCGAGAAGGACTCAAGATCGGTATATGGGAAATCCTTTCCCTCAGGGGTTCGTGGGTTCGAATCCCACCTCCTGCACCATAGATAAAGTTCAAATCACCCACCTGAAACCAAATCTGTACGAATCCAAAAGGTAAAGGACAAACTAGTTCGTGAGGAGCTAATCACCGAAGATGATTTTACAAGATTAATTCATGCAACAAAGCATCCAAGAACAAAAGCTTTGATTGCAATTTATTATGATAATTTAGGTCCAAAATAAGACCAAAAACGGTGCGGGTCTTATTGGATTTCGATGTTAGTATCAAATGTTAACGATTGATTGAGGTTTTTACAGATTTTTTGGGAACAAATTTTTTGCTGTTTTTGATACTTTCAAAAATACATTTGTCTGAACAATGAGTTAGGCGTTGGCCTTCAAGTTTCTTACCACAATTTTCACATTTTTTACCCATTTCTAACTTCCAAATTCATTTTTGTTATGTCCTAGATCAGACGTTTCGCCTGCCATCCCTTTTGCTAGTTTGTAACAATATCGAGCTTGTACAAATCTTCCCAGTTTTTCAAGCGCTCTTGATTTTCCTGCATAGCTTGATGGACTCTCAGGCTCAACCTCTATTGCTTTATCATAATACGAAATAGCTTCATCATATCTTCCAAGAAAGTAAAGTGCGTACGCTCTGTATTTTAGAGCCTTTAGATTTTGAGGATCTTTTGCTAGTATGGTTGAAGAATAATCCAAGATCTCATTATATCTTCCAGATGTTAACAA
>JAEHKV010000012.1 GCA_016838845.1 Nitrosopumilales archaeon
AAAGACACGTGCAGATCATCAGGAAATTTCAAATCAGTGTTATGATGCTTATTCTAGAGCACAGGAAGTTAGAGCACTTTCTGAAATAGTTGGAAAAGGTGGCCTTACTGAAGTCGATAGAAAATACATGGATGTTGGTGACGTATTTGAAAAAGAATTTCTTTCACAGGGACTGGATGAAAATAGAAATCTTGAAGAAACACTTGGTCTTCAATGGGATGTAATATCTGCTTTACCAAAAAATGAACTCACCAAGGTAAAAGACAAGTTTATTGATCAATACTATAAGGAGAGGTAAGTAATGTCATTCGGGCAAACTGTATCACCAACTAAAATTGAACTCCTCAAATACAAACGTTCAAGTAAAGTTGCTATAACAGTTCAAAAAATCTTAGATGACAAACGTGAAGTCTTGCTGAAACGAATCAACGAAATGATTGATGAAGCAACTAAAGCTCGCGGAGATATTTGGGCTCCTCTTCAAGATGTTTATCGTACGGTGAATGAGGCTTATCTTACTCTGGGAACTAATACTGTGGATTCAGTTGCACAGTCTACACCTGCCTCCATGGAAATAGATGTTGATGTAAAACGAGTAGTAGATGTATCTATTCCCACGCTTTCTGTTAAAGAAATTCATGCTGACTCAATGCCATATGGATTTGCTGACACCAACGCTACAATTGATAGAGCGGCAAAACAAATCAAAATAATGCTTCCTCAGATTTGCAAGGCAGCTGAATTTGAAAATTCAATACTTAGTTTAGCAAAAGCATTAGAGAAAACTCAGAAATTATTGAATGCTCTTGAATATGTCATTATACCTATGTATGAATCTCGAATAAAATTCATACTTGCAACATTAGAGGAACGAGATCGGGAAGAATTCGTAAGATTAAAAAAAGTTAAAGCTGCCATCGAAAAGAGAAAAGCTGTCATCGAAAAGGGAAAAAAGTAATGGTAAAAGAAGATATCAAGAAAATTTTAGAAAGTACAAAATCAAGTCTTGATCAAGATTATGACAATTTTGTAAAATCTATAAAAAATGATCTTGAATCTTTTAAGAAAACTATGTTGGAAAAATCCTAAAAATCATATTATGATTTAAATATAGTCTTAAAACGTTGATCTGGTACCAATGAGGTACATTGTTTTCTTAATTGGAATCCTTTCTGTTTCAGTTTTAGGCTTTACAAATGTTTACGGTCAGGAAACAGAAGAATCTCTTAGTGCCGAATCAATGAAATTTATAGGTGCAGGTTTGGCATTTGGTCTTGCTGCACTCGGTGCAGGCATTGGATTAGGTTATGTAGGTTCTGCTGGTCTTGCTGTGATAAGTGAGAATCCAAAACTTCAATCAAAAGTATTCATCTTTATTGGCATGGTTGAATCAATTGCAATCTACGGCATCGTTATGATGTTCATTATATTAGGTCAATAAGTGATCAAAAGAATTGGGCGTTGGTGGTCCTCAAAAAGTATTTTCTTCTGTAAAATCGTTTAGTGCACGTGGAAAATTACTTTCAAAAAAAGAGCTTCAAACTTTGGCCGAGTCAAGAGACCTAGATGAGCTAGTCACAAGAATAAAAAATACCGCTTATGCCGACTCTATTTCTAAGCTTACAACACCCTTTACAGCAGAAAAAATAGAAGTTCCCTTAAGAAGTCGTCTTGCAGATGTCCATTACTCTCTTAGCAAATCTGTAGGCGGATCAGCTGTTTTGAAAGCGTATTATCTCAAATTGTTAATTTGGAATCTAAAACTCATATTCAAAGGAAAGGTTTTGGGTATACCATCTGAACAGATCGAACCTCGGATAAATCTGCGAGCCGAAGAACTAATTGGACGTCGTGACATAATTGTCAAGGCTCTTGTTGCAAAAGATATCGAGGAAGCTGCATCAAGTTTAGCTTCAAGTGAGTTTGGGGATGAAGTTGCAAAAGCAGTTGCGCTTTATAACGAAAAAAAGGATGTGCAGGTGTTCGACATCTATTTTGAAAAAATATTCTACAAACAATTAGGTGCAGCGATGAAAAGGTCTGGAGAAAAAGATGTTATTCCCTTGATAAGAATGGATATGGACTTTTTTAATTTGCTTAGTACACTTAGAGGAAAGTTTTGGGGGTTAGAAGAACAACAAATACTGGACCTTATTGTAGCTTACACTTCAACAGTTTCAAGAGACTTGATAGTTAGGCTTTGTGCGATGGAATCTGTAGCCGACGCATTTAGTGAACTAGAAAATACGTATTACAAAGAGATGATCCCTGAAACAAAAGATCCTATAGAGGCTATTTCACAGTTTGAGAGATCATTTGAGATTGAAATGTACAGAACAGCAAATAGAACATTTACGAAAATGTTTAGCTTGTCTAATGTAATCGGAATTTTGAAGTTGACTACTTATGAGGTAAGGAATTTGTCTGCAATTGCATTTGCAGTACAACAAAAGATTGATCCTCAGACTACTATGTCAAAGATTATCACTCTAGAATAACTTGATAATTTTACTTATACCACTTAATGAAGGATTTAATTAATGGATTTGGAATCTTGATCAGCATTGAAATTTAAGAGTTCTAAAAAAATGACAGCTGTCAAAGAAATCCCAGCTACTATAACTGCTCCTGCAAAAGTTGATGACATAATCAAAGCTTTATCGGGATTAGAATCTAACATTGATTCCCTAAATGAAAAACTAGCAGATATGAAGAATCAGCTAAATCAAAAGGCTCTAAAAGAAATTGACAAATTGCGAGAACAGGTAACTGAAATGGCAACCAAAGAAGCAGAATCAATTATAGCTCAGTCACGTGAGAAAGCTAAATCAGAATCTCAAAAAATAGCTACCGAAGGTGGTGAAAACCTAAAAGATATCCAAAAAAAGATCGACGATAAGTTTAACGAGGCAGTTGATCATGTTGTATCAACTGTTTTGAAGGCATAAACCTCAAGGAATAATTCTTAATAATCACTTAAACATATTAAAAATTCCATGGATTACAATAAGTTCTGCGGCGAGGTTCTCAAAATCAATCCAAAGATACGATTTGCCGGAGTCTACAACACGATAAGTGGTGAAATATATTATAAGATGCATGAAGGAGTTAAAAAAATATTTACTGATCAACAAACAAAAGACTCGTTAATACATGGGTATGCAAGGTGGAAGACTCGTCTACATTCTTCAGAACAGATTGGAACACCAATCTACACCATGACAAAATATCCTAAAATTAATCGTCTTACGATGCCTTGTGGAGAAAATGGTTTACTAATGATAAGTACAGGGCCTGATCTAGAACCTTTTCAAATAATTGATGATGTTTGCAAATTGCGAGAAAAATATGAAGATCCTAAAGACTATGAATCGGAGCCTCGTCAATTAAATTTTTAGACAAAGTCTCATAAAGGATTTTATAAATTTCGTGTATCCCCCTCTAGAACACCTGAACCATGATGGATTCGATCAATATGCTTTGAAAGAAGTTCCTTACTTTCAAATTTTGAGTTACAGTATGGACATGAACATATGTCCCCAACTATTAAAGGCTCCAGAGATTCTTTTTCATATTTTTTCCCATGTTTAATCAAAGTATGATTTCCAAAACGCTCTATTACTTTAGATATATCATCCCCCTCTACCTCAAAATCACAATCAAATCCATGATCTTTACACCTTAAACGCGCCATATACTTCAAAGATTGAGTTGCATAGAAAAGGTTTAGCTTGATTTTAGTATTTGAAGAATCTATTGTTGAATTATTCTACAGGAAGTCCTGATCTATTTCCCCATTCTCCCCAAGAACCCAAATAAACTCTAACATTTTCAAAACCAATTTTTTTCAAAGCCACAAAGGTGTTTGCTGCTCTGTATGCACCATGGCAATATGTTACAATTTCGTCATCTTTTGAAAATTGGTATAGTTGAGAAAGCTCTTTGTCATTTTTGAAAGTTCCATTATTTGTTAAATTCAGAATCCAATCGATATTAATTGAGCCTGGAATGTGACCTCTTTTTGCTGCGCGTACTACAGTTCCATCATATTCCTCTTTTGATCTTGCATCAACAATTTTTAATTTATCTAAATTATCTTGGATATATTCAAATCCTGCTAACAGATCTTCGTTTACGGTGCCAGAAAATTTTGCTGGTTTGAATTCATTTGACTTGGTCTCTATCGGAAGGTTTTCACTTTTCCATTTTGATAATCCACCTTCCAACATGAAAACTTGATGGTGTGAAAAATAAAGTAATTCCCAGACTCCTCTAGCTGCAAGCATTCCAGACACATCATCATAAAATACCACCTTTTTTTCATTGCTTATGCCAACCGCTGAAAAAAGATCAATTGTCTGTGCATTGAAGGCTGCCATTCCTGCTTTAGAGGTATCCATCCAATGAAATGCAAAAAGATCCAAGTTTACTGCTCCAGGAATATGCCCTGCAGAGTATTCCTTGAAGGACCTAGCGTCAATCAATACAAGGTTAGGGTCACTTAGGATTTGCTCTAGTTCTTTTGTATGAATAATCACGAATCAGATATTGAAAATGATATGTAAATTCATTTGTTTTTGAAATTAAAAAAAAGAAAAAAGAAAGGAAGGGATTCTATTCGTTTACGTAGCATCTTTCACCGTGTTGTGCGAGATCGAGACCTATCTCCTCTTCTTTTGGAGTGACTCTGATTCCGCCTGGCCAGATCGCATCCATTATTTTCAGGATTATGATTGTCATACCAAAGGCATATGCAATTGTCATCATTGCTCCTACAATGTTGATTGCTTGTTGTTCATATCCTTCTGGTGTTCCAGTCCATGCTCCGATACCATCGCCAGTATCCCAAATATGTGGACTAGCTAGTGTACCAGTTAGAATTGCGCCTGTGAAACCACCAATCCCGTGTACTCCCCATACATCGAGTGCGTCGTCCCATTTTCGTGCATTTTTGAATGCAACAGCACCATAACAAACGGTTCCAGCTGCAATACCAATGATTATTGACGCCATAGGTCCTACCCAACCAGATGCTGGTGTAATTGCTACTAAGCCTGCAACAGCTCCTGTTGCAGCACCAACAATACTTGGTTTTCCGGTATAAGCCCACGACATGAGTAACCACGTTACGGAAGAAACACCTGTGGCAGTGTTTGTAACTACCCAAGCGCTAACTGTAATGCCGTCTACCATCACTTCACTACCTGCATTAAATCCGAACCAGCCGAACCAAAGAAGGGATGCACCAAGTACCACCATAGGTACATTGTGCGGTTCCATTGGAACCTTTCCATATCCTAGTCGTCTGCCTAGAACTAACGCAGCTGCTAATGCAGAAAATCCTGAAGTAATGTGTACGACGGTACCACCAGCAAAGTCAAGACCATAACTTGGCGACAAGTCTGGATCAAAGTCCAAGTTTCCGATATAACCGCCACCCCATACCCAGTGGGCAATTGGATCATAAACCAAAGTTCCCCAGAGTAGGATGAAGATTATCAGAGCGCTGAACTTCATTCTGTCAATTAATCCACCAACAATTAGTGCTGGAGTGATAATTGCGAATGTTGCTTGGAACATTACAAACATTTGATGTGGTACTGTTCCTGGCCATCCTACACTACATATCTCGTCTTCAGGGAAGACTTGCATTTGATATGCAGCAGACCAAGTGTCAGTACATGGACCTACTTCACCAAGTGGTGCGTAAGCAGAGACTCCGTTTAAGCCAACATAAGCCAACGAGCCCATAAACATGTTTGTTGTGTCATTGTCCATAGGTCCGAATGAGAGTGAATAACCCCATGCGATCCATTGCCAAGACATTAGTCCGATTACGATGAAAACCATACCAACTGTGCTAACTGCATTCTTTGAGCGGGTTAACCCACCATAAAAGAATGCAACACCTGGCGTCATGATTAAAACTAACGCAGATGCAGCGAGCATCCAAGCAGTATCTCCTGTATCAATTCTACAGGGTAACATGCTTCCATCGTCTTCGTACCAACATTCGTTAGGATTTCCAGTGTAGATACCACTGGTTCCTAAGACATAACCATCCATACCATCAGACACTTGCTGTGCAAATGCCTGTGACATGGTGCCGGTTGCCGTAATTGCGACTGCAACCACAAGTAAGAGTGCATACTTGCGGTTCCTAGAATTCATTGATCTGCAACAAAGTTGGAAATTATATAAGCATTGAGATGTTTAAAGCATCAAAAGTGTAAATTATTATATTTTAGTAATTTATGATACTAACATGGAATATGAAAATTATGTCATGTATTTTTGTGCTTGAAAAAAGCATTGACAAAAACCAGAATGATAGAAAGGGGTGTCAAAAATAAAATCAAATTCCCCAAAGTTGGCTATTTTTGATACCTTCAAGACCAAAAGTCGGCAGCTCACTGGAGAAGCCTTACGACAACGTTCCATTATCATTTCATTAGCTATGGGAGATAATCCAATGGATAAGACAAGAACTTCGATTTCTAAAAAAATTGCTTCTCAAAGTGGAGTGGTTTGGAAAAATTTGTATTCTGGAGTTTTTCGAGATTTGGATGAAATTTTAATTCCATTGGGATTGGTTGAGGAGGAAGGCAGATTGCCATTAAAGCGAGGGCCAAAAGCACTTCAAGAAAAAGGAGTTCCTTACTACAAACTAACACAGAGTGGATTATTAGTTTCATTATCTATTAATGAGATAAAAAATAGAAAAGAAATTTTGGAAGGTTTTTTTTCAAATTCAAGCAAAGATGAAAATGAGTTTTATGATATAATATTGAAACTGACAGAAATTGCTCCTAAATTTACTTTTTCACTTTTTGAAAAGTATGTCAAGGCTTATTGCGAAGGAAAATTAAAACTGGTACCCTTCAAATTTCAAAATTTAAAGGATACCTCTGATGAAGGCCTAATTATTCAAAAAGAGTTTCTTGAATGTTTTACTAATTTATCAAAATCTGAAAGAGAAAAAACTGTTAATTTGTTAAACCAAGTTTGTTGATCTAATTCGTGAAAAAACTCAATTTTCTGGAAAATAACAATCTCAAAAAAAACCCATATTGTGATGAATTTTGCTAATCTTTATGTAGAATCATATAGGCTAGAATTGAATTTTGGACAAAAGTTATAACAGCCTCAAATTTTTGGTCTATATATGACAAAGTTAGCGTGTCAAGATTATGGTTTTGAATGTGATTTTGTGGCCGAAGGAGACGATATTGGAAAGGTAATAGAGGAATATGGAAAACATTCCTGTGATGAGCATGGAATAGAATATTCCAAAGAGGCTTTGATGCAATTCATCATAAGAAAAGGATGAAAAATTTACTCAGTGATTTAAAATGAATTTGTTAAGGAAGGTTTTTTTGTTTTTAGGAGAATTAACAAAGTGATTTATCGTGCTTGGTGATAGAGACTATAGACAACTCATAAAAAATGCCATAGATTCAATTGGTCGCGAAATACAACCAAAAATAGATCCTAATGACATTAAAACAATTCATCTTCATGAAGTTGTTCGATGTTTAAGACGTTCATACTTTGATAGAGTTGAACCTAAAGATGTTGAAAGACGAGGCTTTACTGATTTAGTAAGTGGATTGCTTCGAAATATGAAGTATGGTTCTAAATCTGGGGAATTTAAAATGGAGGATATTAGTCTCAATGGACAGGCTGACATGATTGTTGATGATGCAGTGATAATTTTTCGTTCTGCAAATAAACTGCCTGAAAATCCAATAGCAAGAGATTTGTTGTACTTGAATACATGCTTGGTGATTTTTGATAAGATAGATGGTATACTCATTTACATAACTGGTGATAGACAAGAAGCCTCTTTTTCACTTTCAAGAAATAAAAAAATGTTTCAAGAAGTAGCTAGACGCATTCGAATTCTTAATAATCTTCTTAAAGAAAAAAAGGTACCAATTTTAGAACCATCAGATGAATGTTCAAATTGTCAATATTATGAAAAATGTTACCTTCCACAAAAAACTTCACAAACAATATCATTAACAGAGCTAGTTGGAATTCGCCAGAATTAGAAAAATATTGTAAAGGAATAATCCTTTAACTATTCTACTGGTTCGTGGTGTCCTTTGCCACGTAGTGCAAAGCACACAATTGCTAGTGCAATTGCAACACCTATTGCTGAGCCAAATGCGGCCATACTTGCTTCTGCCATCGAAAAAAGCAAGTTAGATTATCATTTATAACTTTGTCAAATTACTTTTTATAAAAACAAATAATCATAATATTGGATTTTTATGATACAATATCTAGATGCCTATTATTTTGTAAATTCGAAGGTAATTTGATTTTCTTGCCCCCTCATCATTGAACTCAGATTAAAAAATGCCTCACCCTTAACTGTCCATTCTGGAGTGTTGTTCATTAATGCAGACCAAAATTCTGGAGTATTTCCAGTATTTTTAATGGTAATTTTTTCAGACAAGAATGTAGGTGCATCATTCAAAATTATAAAATAATTTGAGGAGGCAACAAAACCTTCGGGTCTAGAACCAATTGTTCCAGCACTTACTCGAAGATCTTGTTCAAAAAGTTCGTATTTGATAAATTGTAAAATAACTGACTTGTAGTTTGGGTTTGTAACTTTAAATTTAATTTCTAGTGTTGCAGCTTTTTCTCTAATCTCTAAAATAGAGACGTCATCGAGTTCAATTTCAATTGGTAAGATTTGTGTTTCAGTACCTGGTTTGGAAAAAATGCCTTCCTCTGAGATGTCACTCAGTAGTGATTGATCAGAAAAAGCGACAATCCACACAACACCAGCAAATGCTGCTACTACGATAACCACAATAATTTTAGAATTCAATATTCATTTTTTGTTTGCATGTGTCTTAAATGTTGAGATAATTATTATACTGATTCGTATTGATTGTATTAATGCAATATTTTCAGGCTGTACAGATAGGAAAACAGAGAGCGGCAAAATCACAAATGAAACTCTTCAATTTTGCTGGTTTTGCAATGCTAACAATAACTACAAAAAAAGATGGAGACAAATTCGTACCTGTTGGGGAAGAAGATCTCACAGCAGTGATTCAAACTCCTGATGGGTTTGTCACAATTTTAGTTGATACTGAGGGTTATACTAAAGCCCAATCAAAGGCTGTGGAAAAAGATGAAGCCATCAAAATTTTCCTCAAAGCAAGAGAGTCTGGTATACCAGAATTTAAGGCAGAATATGTTGAGATATGGGCTCAAAAATATCCTATAATTCAAAATAAATCTAGTGTAGAGTAGAAATTTTTTTAATTAAAAAATTATTTCGGTGCCAACAGAGCCACCTTTGATTGCTTTTTCTAAGATCTTCAGATCCGCTTTTAGAATACGAGTTTTAATTTTAGAACGCTCAATTATTTTCAATGCTAGAATATCCATAAGATCATAACCTCCAGCCACAGAATCTTCGTGAATTAGCATGCTACGGAGGGTTTTCAATTCAATTCGTCTGAATTTTTTTGCCTTTTTGTATTTGTTGGGGTCCAAATCATAGACACCATCAACATCTGTTGCATTCAAAAATAGAGTTGCCTCAATCTTTTCAGCGATTAATGCAGCAGTACCATTTGTGCTTTGTCCCGGATGTAGTCCTCCAACAATAACAATTAAACCACTATCTACGGCATGACGAATTTCTTGTAAGGTTATTGGGGGATGAGGATAGGCTTTATGTTTTAAAGCATAAATCAGGAGTTTTGCATTAAGACGAGAAATTTCAATTCCTAGCTCATCCAAACTGGATTCATCTGCGCCTGAAGATCTGGCATGATTAATGTAGTGTCTTGCAATGTTACCTCCTCCTGCCACGACTACAGGCTGACAAACTTTGCTAATCTTAACAAAAAATCTAGCATAGTCCTTCAAGGCTTTGACATTGTCTTCACTAAATATTCGACCAGAAAGTTTGATAACAATTCGTTTTTTCATTACTTTAAACCACCAAGAATTGATTTGGCTGCAATTTCAACTTTTTTTCTATTCTGCTTTGAAGTATAAACTCTGAGTATATTCATGAATCCTGACATGTGAGAAACTAGTGGAATTTTTGAAATTGGAATTACTTTGGCAGTGACCTTGTTAACATCTCTTGTAACTAAGATGATTGATTGGGATTCTTTTTTTGAGGGAGTCAGAGGTATTGATGAAGTAATCGAACTATCAATAAAGATGTCATTTTCATTAACTTTTGATTTTTTTGAGATAGTTTCTCTTAATTGATTTGTTTTCATTTTACCTAGTTTAGTTTTATTTGTTAGAATTCTTTCAAAGACACATTTTAAGAGTCGACGGTTTTGATAGTCTTCGGCAATTTTTTTTGCTCTCTTTAATTCGGTTGTATCGGCAGGTAGAGTAAGTAATTTGAATAAGAGAGACTCGTCAGTGAGTTCTAGATAATTATCCAAATTTAATGAAGTTAAACCTAATTCCTCATCGGCCAGTCTCATTGATTCCAATAACATTACCTCTGCAGAACGAACAGTTTTGTGGAAATATACTGCTTTAAACATTTGATGTCGAGAATGCATCATTGATTCAAAGGAATACAATGCAGATCTTTCAAGTGCCAGTTTTTTTTGATGTACTTCAAGTGATTGAGTTATTCGTTTATGATCAATTTTTGCATGTTCTGCACCAGTATAATAGCCATCACGAAGTAAATAATCCATAATATCAGCACTTAACACTCCAGAAATTATTTCGTTCATGAACTGAAGTTTTGAATCACCAAAAGCAAGTTTTGTTATGAATTTTTTATCAAATCCTCCCTTTGATATCGTGTCACCAATACTAGTCTGCAAAATAATTTTTTTGCCAATTGATTCATGTGAAATTTTCTTTTTTTGTTGTAATACTTCCTCAAATAGATGAGAAAATGGTCCATGACCTATATCATGTAGAAGTGCACCTAAGCGAAGATTTTCGATGTCATCAGATTTTAGAATCCCTTTTTCTTGAAGTATTTGCCCTGCCTGTGCTGCGATGTGCATTACACCAAGTGAATGTTCAAATCTTGTGTGTTGTGCCCCGGGATATGTTAAATGCGCACCAGAAAGTTGTCTAATTCTTCTTAATCTTTGAAAGACTGGATTATCGATTATTTTTAGTTCTAAATCATTAACTCGAATGAAATCGTGAATTGGATCTATGATATCTAAGTGAGCCTTTTTCATATCCCAATTTTTTTTGCAAATACTTTTAGGATTTCTTGATGGACTTGAATTTTTGAACCTGATGCATTAATTATTTTCCAATGTTTTTTTCTAGCTAAAAGTCTATAAGCTCTAGAAATTTTTTTTGAAAATTCACGATTTTTTTCGAATTGATCTCGTTTTGTTTTTTTACGATTGAATGATTGCTTTGGGGTTACGTCCAAGAGTATAACTAAATCGGCCTTTGGTAGCCCTACATCCAAGTTTTCAAGCCAATCAAGTTTCATGCCATTTACTAGGCCATAAACTAGGTTTGATTGGTAATACCTATTCATTATTAAAACAGAATTTTTTGAAATTGCGTCTTTGATTTCTTTCAGTTTCTCCCATCTATTTGCGGCTAAAAGGCAATGAACTACTTGGACTGGCAGTTTTCTTTTGCCACTTAGATATTTTTTGATCTCTTTTCCTATAGGTGTTGAATAATCTGGGAAACTAAAGACTTTGACCTTGATTTTTCGTTTTCGTAATGCATTAGCTAAAAGTTGGGATTGTGTCTTTTTTCCAGCTTGATCTCCACCCTCAATTACAATAATCATAAGATGTAATCATAAACTTGGAGTATTAGATATAATCTTAGCTTGTTTGAGTTACTTTTTGCTTTCGTTTTTTAATTTGTAAATATGCAAATATTCCTATACCAGCTACTATTGGTAAAATTATCAATTGTGAAGGATCAAGATCAGATTTTTGGCTTTTTGATGGATCGTTTACAAAAATTGTTGCGTCGTGAATAATGAACTTCTCATCACGAAGTGAGTCTTTGTATCGTACAGTAATTCTAATATCATGCTCACCATACTTTGTTTCACCGTCAAATTCTAATTGCACATTAAATGGTACGGGAGAATCGGTGTCTATTTCGTCAATAAAGTGGGTTGATGGTATAATATTAGAATCACCCATTGGTTCTAGCGTGACAAATCCGAATAAAGCATCCTCATTTCCTTCGTTAATTATTTCACCAATTACAGTTGGTTTTCCTGACAAATCAATAACTCTTACATCATAAATTTTTGCATCAATCAAACCCTTGATGTAGAAATCGACCATTCGAGAAATTGTATGTCGATCACCATGCGCATTAAAATAAGTTAACTCCAGTGGAACACGTAGTGTTTCACCTTTTAGTGATTCGGGGATAAAGACGTCAGCCTCTAAATATTTTGAAGTTCCAGGATTAATGTGACCAATGTCCCAGTTTGTGTCTAATATGACAACCTTTTCAATATTTGTAACTGATGTGGTAGTAGATGAAATTGCTGTTGCTGTATTTGTTGCAACAACGTCTACACCGGAAATAGGAGCTGTTCCATCATTTGATACTTGGATTACAATATGATTTGTTTTTAAAGAAGTCAAAAATGGATCAAGTGCACGCACGTTAATGATACTATCACCAGTTACTTTGAAATCAAAATCAAAAAATGCATTTCTAATTCCAGATTCTCTTAATCTAGAATAGTCGACCTTAATCGAGCCTGGATATCGTTTAATTTCAACATCATCACCAATATTGACAAAAAATGTCAGAGTAAAGGTATCACCAGCGATTGAACTAGAATCGCTGTCAGCCAGAATTAAAGGACCAACTCCGTCTGCTGAACTAAAACCAAATGACAATGAAAGTTGCCCTCTAATTCCTGTGATATCCTGTGTTCCTACGTTCGCCAATACTACAGTAAATGGTATATTTCTATCACCCGGATCTACTTCCATTTTTTCATCTGGTGTGCCAAAAAATGCATCGAGGTATTTTACATCACCAAATTTTCGTTCAAATGGCGAACCTTCACTACTGACTTGTGCAAATACATCTAGAATGATTAGTTGTGAAATTACTAGTGTAGCAATTAATGCAAATAATGAAAATTTAATCATGTTGTAACCTCCATGGGCTTGGGTTCCGCACCATCAATTGCACGGCCATCTTGGATCGTGATTACTCGGTCTACATCACCAAATTGTTCTTTTTCGTGTGTAACTATGATGAATGTTTGATTTAGTTTCTTAGCCATAGATTTCATAAGTTGTATTATGGTTTTGGCAGTGACAGAATCTAGATTTCCAGTTGGTTCATCAGTAAGAACAATAGATGGATTATTTATCAAACCTCTTGCGATTGCCGCTCTTTGAGCTTGACCGCCAGAAATTTTATTTGCACGCTTATTTAGTTGATCCTGAAGGCCTACAGATCCTAATAGCTCCTTCGCATCAGACTCTGCTCCGTTTTGCGTTCTCTGTATATTTCGAGGAAGCATTACATTCTCTAAAACAGTTAGATCTGCTAGAAGATTTGAAAATTGAAAAACAAATCCTAGTTTATCGTTTCTAAATGAAGAGATTTCATCATCATTAAGTTTTGAAGTATCAATTCCATCAATGAAGACTTTACCACTAGTTGGTCGATCTAGCAAACCAATCATATTCAATAGAGTGGATTTACCAGACCCCGAGCTCCCAACAACTAGAATAAATTCTCCTTTGTTAATACTGAAAGAAACATCACGTAAAGCTTTGACCTCGGTTTCACCTTCACCATAAGTTTTGTTTAGATTTTTGATTTCAAGAACTTTATCAGACAGTTCTTATCGCCTCCACAGGTTGAAGTTTTGTAGCTCTGTAGGCTGGATATATTGAAGCAGCGATTGCTAACCCAAATGACATAAAAGCAGTCTGAACAATTTTGGGCCAATTATAGGTTATCTCTAATGGAATACCCCCTTCCCATGCCATTTTGGTTTCTTTAGCAAAGAATGTATATCCTAAACCTGCGGCAGTTCCAACGCTTGCGCCAACAACACCAATTATCATTCCCTGTAACAAAAATAAAATCAGAATATCTTTTCTCTTTGCTCCAATTGAGCGCATTATTCCAATCTCTCTTGTTTTACTTGAAACAAGCATCATCTGAATTGTTACAATTGCAAAAGAAGAAGACATCATTCCAAAATATCCAATCATGTTGATCATTCCAATACCAGATCTAAAACCACGTAACGTTGTTTCCGCGGATTCCTCAATAGTTTCAGCTTCAAAATCATCATTTGGAAATGATGCTAGAAAGAAATTTTTTACATCTAATGCTTTTGTACGATCATTTAATTTCACTAGAAATGAGCTAGACTTGCCATCTCGATCAAGCATGTCTCTTAAAGTATCAATGTGTATCAATACACTGTTATCGAATCCTTGGCCGCCAGCTGAGGTGGAAATGCCACTTATGATGAATTGTTTTGTTTGATCTTGGCCCCAACGATCAACAACTTTTAGTTTTACACTCTCTCCTGGTTGAAGACCTCCTAATTCTCGTGCAATCCATGAACCTAGTACAATTGAATTTCTTGAAAAAACGTACTGACCGTCAGAAATAGTTTCATGAGCTGCAGATGTTCGAATGTCTCGTAATGGATCAATACCCAAAATCGAAACCTTAGTCTCTTCAAACCTCTCGCCATATTTTGTTGCGTTGATAGAAGCTATCGACGACAGCCGCGGCGTTACTGCCTCTACATATGGTATTCTTTCAAACCAGTTTACTAACGATAAATCAGATTTGTCAATGAAATCTTCTTCGTCAGTGATGTAAACATCGCCAAATCTATAATCAGACATGTCTCGAATAATTGCATCATAGAGACCTTGGAAAATTACAAAATTAACGTGAATTACCAAAATTCCAATTGAAACCGCCAAAACTGCTCCAATCAAACTTCCCTTTTTGTTTGACAGCATTCTCTTTGCTAAATGAAGCCTGTAATCCAATAGATTAGAATCAAAAAGTCTGATATTTAATATATTTGGTCTCTAAAACTGATATTCACGACATTTTTATTAACAATAAGTTTTGTATATACAGTTAAGATAGAAAAAGGTGATAAATTGGACAAAATTGACATGGAAATTCTCACAAATCTGTTGAATAATTGTAGAGAATCTGACCGGCAAATTGGAATTAATGTTGGAATTTCAGGTGGAGCCGTAAAATCCAGAATCAGCAAGATGCTCAGGAATGGCATCATTAGATTTTTCACATTAAAGATTGAGCCACCAGCTTTGGGATATGGAGTTATTTACTTTGTAATAACAGGTGAGGACATTGATGAAATTTTACAGCAAGTGAAATTAATTGGTGAGCCATTTTTTGTTGTTCCATGTGTTGGTGGAATAACTGTCTGTAGTGTTGTCATAAAAGAAAATGTACAAAAAAAATTAGAACTGGCAAAAAATCTTATGAAAAATGTTCGAGTCCTAACAATATTTGAAGCTGAAAGTGCGGGCACCAGTCCTAATTTAACAAAAACTGATTTACAAATTATTAATGAATTAACAAAAGACCCACGACAAAAGATTGAAGAGCTTGCAAAAAAAACTAATCTCTCTACAAAAACTATAACACGATCATTAGATAAATTACAAGCTGATGATGCGATACAATTTACATTGGTGTATGAGCCAACAAAGATTGAAGGATATATTCCATATTGTATTCTAACATGGATTAACGGTGATCTAAAACAAATACTTGATGTTTTGGAAAATGAGTTTTCTGAACACTTTTTACAGAAACCATTCCTTGCAAAAAACCAAGTTGTTCTATTCATGTATAGTGATAATATTTACAAATTGGATCAATTAACACAGCAGGTTAGAAAAATTTCAGGAATCCGTTCGGCAGATTTATTCATACCAAGAAAAATTGCATTACCCCAAGAGTGGATCAAAGATGCCATTGCTGAAGCTAAAAAATCACCTAAACTTCATTTGATGTACCAAGTGAATTAAATGAAGAAAAAGAAAATCTATCAAAGTAGAATAATGGGACTTAGCGTTTATGATTTAACTATTCGTGGAAGAAAAATCAAACGTGTAATACTAGAACACCCTGGTGCTTCCGCAATGCTAGCAATCGATAAAGATCAAAAGGTCCTTTTGGTAAAACAACATCGTTTTCCACATGGTTATCTGCTTGAGATCCCTGCAGGTACACTAGAAAAAGGGGAACGCGCAAAAACGTGTGCAATACGTGAACTTCAGGAAGAAACTGGTTACAAGGCGAAAAAAATGGAGCATTTTCTTACGTATTTGCCTTCGGTGGGATATAGTGCCGAGAAAATTCATTGTTTTCTTGCTACAGGGCTAGAAAAGGTATCGACACAGCAGCTAGATACGGACGAAATAATGTCAGTTATAAAGATTGATCTTAAACGAGTAATCAAAATGATTAAGGCTGGAAAGATTAAAGATTCTAAAACAATTTGTGCTGTTCTAACGTATGCAGCTAAGAAGAAACTTTACTAGAATTATTGGGAATAAATTGGTTTTACTAAATCTACTAGATCGTCCCATGATTTTGCAATTCTTTCAAACTTGTAAATAAGATCTAGATAAGCAATTGGAATTTGCTTCTTTTTTTCTAATGATGACCTAAATTTTGTTATTTTTTCTTGATATTTTTTATGTTGTGATATTGCTTGAATTGCTAAAGTCCTATCATTTTTTGTAAATGCATCAATTGATGTCTCTGCAATTGGTGCAAACTCCTTTGCTAATTCATGCAGCTGTTTTAGATCATTCTTTGATAGAGTAGTATTTGCAATGGAATTTCCCAATTCTACAATAGTATCACCAGCAATTTCGAGTATGTTTGCAGCAATTCTATAATCAAGAATATCTATATTTTCAAGACTAAGAGCTCCTGCTAGTCTAACATCTATCATTGTACTTCGAATTAATCTAACAAGCAGGAAATACTGTCTGTTCACCTCAACATCTCTATTTGATAGTGTTAAGAGATTGGATTTATCATCTGAAATTAAACCTGAAACTACATCATTATACATTCCAAGTGCAAGTGCACTAATTCGTTTTAGAATTTTATCTGGTTGTAGAGTTGTCGAGTCCAACAAAAACTGCATGTTTACATTCGTTGCATCTTCATCAATGATCTCCATTCCTACTAATCTTCGCGTGGAATTGCGAATTTTTTCTCTGTCTTCTATTGGAATTGATTTTTTTCCTTGTATTCTGATTATATCGTATCCAAGAAGATAAGCTCCTGTGATATCTGCAACAATGTTCTCGTCCGTTGGTAGTGGATATGAGATTATAACATCCTTGGATGGTCTGTTCTCTTTGTTTACTGAAATGGAAAGACTGTCTTGTCCAGTTTCTATTTCCACTTCGGATTTTTTGTCAAGCTTATTGGCATCAACCCACTCCTTTGGTAAAGACACCAGAATGGTACTTCCAATCTTTTGTAGGCGTCGAATGAATTTAGTCAATTTATATCAATTTAATTTATTTAAGCCATATTCTTATATTTCTTGGGAAATTTAAATTCAAATTAATGAGAGGCGTGGCGTTTTGTCCTGCACATGTTACAGGTTTTTTCAAAGCAGACGTGGAACATCAGAAACCTGAACTAATGGGTTCACTTGGTGCTGGGTTTTCAATTAAAGATGGTGTTACAACAACCGTCACTATAGAAAAAAATGACAAAAATGATTTTCAAATTAAAGTTTCTGGATATGAAACTGACAACACCGATGTTTCTGAATTTGTTATTAATGAATTTCTAGAATTAACTGAACAGAATTATTTCGTTACTGTACAACATGATGTTGCAGTGCCAATTGGATATGGACTTGGGTGTAGTGGAGCTGTTGCATTATCGTTAGCATTTGCACTGGATCAAGCACTTGAAACAAAATTATCCAAGGAAGAGATTGGGCAGATTGCTCATACCGCTGAAATTTTCTGTAAAACTGGTCTTGGTGACGTCATTGGCGCATTCTATGGTGGATTTGAAATAAGAACAAAGCCAGGTGCGCCTGGAGTTGGTTTTCTGGAGAAGATTGACGCTCATTCCAAGGTGATTATCGTGTGTTTTTCACCGGTATCTACAAAAAAATTCCTTGATGAAAATTTAGCTATAATTAATGGTCTTGGTGGAAAGATGGTAGATAGACTGATTCAAACTAAGGACTATAATGAATTTCAGGACATGTCGGTGGAATTTGCGAAATATGTTAGAATAATGACACCAAAAATGGATTCTGTGATATCTGAACTAGATTCTATTGGTGTGAAAAGTGGTGTAGCATTATTTGGTGAAACAGTATTTACTCTTGTTCCGGAACAAAAGGAAGCCCAAGTTTTAGAAATTCTCAAAAGATATGACAACAGCATTCTAATTCAATCTGAAATTGATAACGTCGGCGCACGACTATTCTAAACCGATCTAAAGATTCTATCATGACATTAATACCCAAAAGTCATCCGCGCGCAAAGTCTTTGTTCATACGAGAGAAACTTGTTGATGGTTTCGATGATGGAATAGTAGCGAAAGAAGGACTATTAGCTCACGGAAGGGGTGAAGCGTTTGATTATCTACTTGGTGAAAAGACTACACCAACTGCAAAAAATGCGATTAAAGCTGCTTCTGCAGCCTTACTTTTGGCTAAAAATCCCGTAATTTCTGTGAATGGAAATATCGCAGCTTTGTCTACAAAAGAGATTGTAAAACTGGCAAGAATTGTTCATGCAAAGATTGAGGTTAATCTTTTCTATACTAATGACACCAGAAAGAGAAACATCGTCAAGCTGCTAAAGAAAAATGGCGCTAAAGACATTCTAGGATTAGATCGCAAAGCACAGAAAAAAATTCCAAAACTGGATTCTGCACGAAGAGTTGTAGATAAAGATGGAATTTTTTCAGCCGATGTTGTTCTGGTTCCTATCGAGGATGGAGATCGCACTATTGCTCTCAGAAAATTTAGAAAAAAAGTAATCACGTTTGATTTGAATCCTCTGTCCAGAACAGCTCAAACAGCTCACATCACTATTGTGGATAATGCTACACGAGGAATGAGTGAGCTGGTATTATGTTGTTCCAGATTATCATCAAAGAGTGAAGACACGCTAAAGAAAATTCTTCGTGGGTTTGATAACAAAAAGAATCTTAGAACGAACATTCTCGAAATTAAAAAGAATCTCTCTAGGAGGGCCTCTCATGTCTAGAAGTGTAAAAGATATCATAGATATGAAGAGGAATGGTAAGAAAATTTCTGTTCTAACTAGCTATGATTATGCTTTGGCATCACTCTGTGACAAGGCTGGTGTTGACATACTTCTAGTTGGAGACAGCGTAGGAATGGTTGTTCTGGGATACGAGAATACTATACCGGTTACTATGGAGCAGATGGAAATCTTTGTTGGAGCTGTTTCCCGTGCAAAACAAAATGCATTGGTCGTTGGTGATTTACCGTTCATGTCATACCAAGCTAGTATCTCTGATGCAATTTCAAACTCGGGTAGACTGATCAAGGCTGGAGCTGATACTGTAAAACTAGAAGGTGGTTCTGCCATGGCGGATACGATATCTGCAATAGTTGAGACTGGCATTCCTGTAATGGGGCATATTGGTTTTCAGCCTCAAACTACTGCTCTATCACAAGGGTACAAAGTACAAGGAAGAACATTCGAGGCTGCGAAACAGCTAATCGAGGATGCTAAAGCGCTGGAACAAGCTGGTGCGTTTAGTATTGCTCTAGAGATGATAAGTCATGAAGTTTCAAAAATAATTTCTGAAAGTATTGATATCCCAACTATCGGTATTGGTTCTGGTTTACACTGTGACGGACAGGTTCTTGTTGTACACGACATTCTAGGATTGTATGAAAAGCTGAAACCAAAGTTTGTGAAACAATATCTTTCACTGTCTAATGATGTGGTTCAAGCTGTTTCGAAATTCAAGAGTGATGTGGAATCAGGATCATTCCCAGCTGAAGAAAATTGGTTTTCAATGGAGAAAGAGGAGTATGAAAAGCTCAAAAAAGCGTTCTAGAAAACATCCTTCTTTGGATATAGTTGGGAGCTATGGTTCTGAGCTTTCTGGTAAAAGAATTGTTCTTTGTGTAGCTGGAAGTGTTGCAGTGTACAAGGCAATTGAATTAGCTAGGTTACTAATGCGACATGGTGGAGATGTTGTTTGTGTAGTTAGTAATGCTGCAACCAAACTAGTGAAACCGGATTATTTCAAATGGGCCACAGGAAATAAGGTCATTACTAGACTAACTGGTGATTTGGAGCACATTGATGTTGCTGATTACAAGCGATCTGATTTGATTATTGTATATCCTGGAACAGCTAACACTCTGGGTAAATTAGCTAATGGCATAGATGATACACCTGTTAGTACCGTTCTAACGGTTGGATTTGGTTCTGGCATTCCTATTGTTATGGCACTTGCAATGCACGAATCCATGTACCACAATAAAGCTGTGAAAAAAAATATTGATTTCCTTAAGAATAAGATTGATTTTGTTTCGCCAAATATGGTAGAAGGAAAAGCTAAAGCTGCAGAACCTGAAGATGTTTTGGAATTTGTTTTGAAAAAATTTGGATTTTCTTCCGTTCTACATGGAAAAAAAATTCTGATGACAGCCGGTCCTACTGTGGAATATATTGACCCGGTACGAGTGATTACGAACCTCAGTACGGGCAAAACAGGCGTGTTTTTAGCCTCAGAATTGGTGTCTGCTGGAGCTAAGGTCACTTTAGTGTATGGTCCAGGAACAGCTATTCCTCCAAAAGGAGCTAAAGTAATTTCGGTTAGAACTACAAAAGAAATGTTTGATGTTGTAAAAAAAGAAATGAAAAAGAAATTTGACGTTGTGATACTAGCAGCTGCCGCCTCAGATTATACTGCAGCAAAAGTTTCTAAAACAAAAATTAAAAGCTCAAAGAAAAGTTTGATCATTAGACTAAAACAAGCTCCAAAAATTATTGATCAGATTAAAAAAATACAGAAAAATGTCTTTCTTGTTGGGTTTAAAGCTGAAACGAATCTTTCGAGAAAAGGTTTGGAGAGTGTAGCTAAGAAAAAAATGAAGGAATCTAAAGCTGATTTGATGATTGCTAATGATATTGGATCAGCTAAATACAAAAAAAATCCAGATTACAATGAAATTCTTTTGGTAAATTCTGGAAAAGCTGTTTCTTCAGGCTGGAAAAGTAAGGAAAAGCTTGCTAAAATCATTAGAAAAGAGCTTGAAAGAAGAGTTTGAGCTAAGTTCTCCCCCGCACGAAAATTAAAAATCAGCTTTAGGTGATTTAATTTTGAGTATATATCTGATAATATAATTTCCAAATCACTATTACATGAAGCAAAAATGCAAAAAGTGTGGCAAGAAATATGATAACAGTGTAAGTAAGTTTTGCTCTCTAGACTGTGCTTATTCCTATTCGGAATTAGATTTAGAAGATTATCTACTACTCAGAGCAGCATAAGTTCTTTTGTAAATTTGTGCATTTGGATAGCTTTCGTTCCAACCATTAACGAATCTTCAATTCTCACACCAAACTTTTTTGGAATGTAAATTCCTGGTTCCACTGTTATTGCCATGTCCTTTTCTAGTTTCATTCTACTAAGCTGTGAAATGTTTGGCAACTCATGTACTTCAAGTCCAATACCATGTCCAGTGGAATGTATAAAGTACTTACCAAATTTTTTTTTCTTAATGTAATTTCTACATGAATTATCAACAGACTTGCAGCTAGTTTTTGGTTTTATAGCTCGTAACCCAAGCTTTTGTGATTCTTTAACAATTTCATACACATCTCTAGCTTTAGAAGAAATCTTTCCTAAACCAAAAGTTCTGGTTGCATCAGAAACATATCCCTTGTATCGAAGAGTTATATCGATAACGATCATGTCTCCATTTGCGAACTTTCTGTCAGTGACTTGTGCGTGTGGGAGTGCTCCATTTGGACCACCAGCTATGATCAATGGGTTCAGCGTTCCTCGATATCCAGTATCAAACATGTCTCGTTCCATACCATAAGACATCAAAATTGCCTGAAGTTCTGACTCTTTTTGGCCTTTTTTGATCATTCCAGCACAAATTCCAAACATTTCATCTATAATCTTCGAAGCTTTTTTCAAAATTACAATCTCGGAAGAATCCTTGATTATACGAGCATTGTAGAACGGTTCCATAGAATGTTTAATGGAAGGAATAGATTTTTTCAATGACATCATGGTATCATAGTTACTACAATCTGTACAAACTCGTTTTTTCTTGATTTTAGAAACCAAACTAGACACCAATGCAGTTCCACGTTCCGTCGATACTACATCACAGTTTTTGGATTCCACTCTAGCTCGTCCAACTTCTAGTGCAGGGGCAATGATAGTACATCCGTTCCTGTCCAGAACACCGATCGCTTCACCCCAAAATCCAGTCATGTAGAACAGATTTTCAGGCTCAAATGCGACTAAAGTGTCGCAGTTCATCTTTTGAGCGTGTTTCAGGAGTATTGATCGCCTATTTTTCATATAAAAAATTTCTTTTTTCGGAATTTATGTTTGCTGGAAAGTTTGTATAGCGGATCTCAGAGTTTGATTTGATGTCAGAAAAAAAGAAGGTTGTTGCATTGCTCTCTGGTGGACTGGACAGTCAGCTTGCTGTAAAAATGATGCAAAAGCAAGGCTTTGATGTACATGCAGTAGCAATACGAACACCATTTTGTGATTTTGATTGTGGTAAGGGTTGTGGTTTTGATATTGTAAACAGAGCAGAGGCACTAAACGTTCCACTAAAGACAGTTTTTCTTGGTGAAGAGTATATAGAAATGTTAAAGCACCCAAAGTACGGACGTGGTGCTGGGTTTAATCCATGTGTAGATTGTAGAGCAATGATGTTTGATGCTGCAAAGAAACACATGGAAGAGATTGGTGCTGAGTTTATTATTTCAGGTGAAGTTCTAGGACAAAGACCAATGAGTCAACATGGTCCTGCACTGAGAACTATAGAAAAGGAATCTGGTTTAAAAGGAAAAATTGTAAGACCGTTATCAGCAGCTTTACTTCCAAAGACAGATCCAGAAAAGGATGGTCTTATACAAAGAAAAGATCTTGGAATGATCAAAGGTCGTTCAAGAAAGCCACAATTGCAGATGGCAAAAGAGTTTGGTATACAAGATCCACCAAACGCAGGTGGCGGATGCTTACTAACTGATAAGGCATTTGGAAAAAGAGCTTTTGATCTATTCGATCACACCGAAACACCAACATTCAATGATATTGATTTGTTAAAGGTCGGACGACACTTTAGACTAGATGAACACACAAAGCTAGTTGTTGGAAGAGGTAAAGAAGAAAACGCAAACATCTCTCTACTTGCTCTACCTGATGACATAAAGCTAGAAGCTAAAGATGTAATGGGGCCAACTGCTCTCTTACGCGGAAAGACGGCAGATCAACACAAAGAACTTGCAGCTTCTATCACACTACGATACTCCGATGCACCAAAAGATTCTACACACTCTGTTCTAGTAACGAAAGACACGTACAAGGAAGAGATTGAGGCTAATCATGCTCAAGAAGAATCATACCTAAAGTTCAGAATCTAGCCTCAAAAGTTGTCTGTATTTTTTGATACAAAGAAGCCTTTTTGAATAAGAAGATCGCTTCATCATCTATAATGCAAAAACAAGAAAACAGCACCTATCTGAAGGCAATAACCATCAGAGACCCTAGTGATCTTCATTCCATAAAGGAAGACATCAAAAAGAACATGATCTTGATTCTTAGGGTTACACCATTGGCACAAAAGGATGTAGAGCAACTAAGAAAAGTTGTTGAAGAGCTTTACACTATTGCAAAGAATGCTAATGCAGATATTGCTAGACTGGGTGAAGAAAGGATAATTGTTGCACCTTCTAATGTAAAAATCTGGAAACCCGAATACGATCTAAAATAATTTTATAGCTTCCTGTATTTGTGGATAATGAGATGGAACTCTGAACATTCTTCTAATGGATGTTGCAAGGTTCTCTGATTTTCTTCTTTCTCCATGATTTACAAGAACACGGCGTAGTTTTGGTCTAAGTCTGTGCACAAATGAAATCAGTTGGTTATAGTCACTGTGTCCACTAAATCCATCAAGTTTTTCAATTCCACAATTAATGTTGACTGCCTCAATCTTACCTTCTTTTCCCAACATAGAAACTTGACGAGCCCCATCAAGAACTCTTCTTCCCATAGTTCCGTTCACTTGATATGACACAAATAGAATCTTGTTCTTTTTATCGGGAGCTATATTTTTGAAGTATTCCAGTACTGGACCACCCTCTAACATTCCTGATGTTGCCAGAATGATACAAGGAGAGTTTTCTCTAAGTGGTTCGTCCCTTGCATCCTGGTGTTCTACATTGGTGAAATATTCAGAATCAAATGGATTGTCATCCGTTTCTAAAATTTTCTGACGAAGTTCTCTTGCCAGATATTCTGGGTGTGCTTCATGGATTGAGGATGCCTCGGAGATCATTCCTTCTGTAAATACTGGTGCTTCAACCATTTCTCCAGATTTCATGTAATGATCGATAACCATCATAATTTCCTGGGCACGGCCGACAGCAGGAATTGGAATCAAGACCTTTCCATCGTCTGCAAGCGTGTTATTTACGGCATTAATGAAGGAAGACTCAACCTCTTGTCTAGAAGGCTGGATGTCTTCTTTTGCGCCATATGTACTCTCAATTAGTAAGGTTTCAACCCTTGGGAAGTTCCAGCTTGCAGCTTCGAATAGAATACTTTTTCCATACTTAATGTCGCCAGAGTAAACAAAGTTGTGATCACCGTTCCCTATATGGAAATGACAAAGAGCAGAACCAAGAATGTGTCCTGCGTTAGCTAGAACGAGTTTAATGTCAGGAGAGATATCTGTAACAGTTGCATATGGAAGAGTTATTGTTTGTTTCATTATTTGCTTGACATCTCTTTCAGAATAGATTGGAGTCCTTCCTTGTGCAGATGCAACCTTGATTGCATCAAGTTGAATCAAGTTCATCATCGGTAGAGTTGGTTCGGTACAATAAATTGGGCCTTTGTAACCATACTTGCACAGAGCTGGCAAAAATCCAGTATGATCAAGATGTGCATGGCCAATCACTACCGCATCAAGATCATCAAGTGTAAAACCTAGCCAATCTAATCTTGGATATGACTCTGATGGGCTACGAGCTCCTGGGTTTATACCACAATCAATCAAAATCTTACTCTCTCCTGTTGTTAACAACATACAGGAACGACCAACTTGACCAAATCCTCCTAGTGTTAATAAAGAGACTTCGGATTTTTGTGCTAGTTTAGGCCTAAAGATCTCATCTCCGATCTGTCTTAGCTGTTTACTCCGTTCTGCTGAAGAAACTTTGAGATTATAGTTGATCGTTTTAATTGTATTTGATGGATTTGTAGTTGCCTTTCTAATTCGTAGTTTCCATCCGATCTTTTCTGTAACTTCTGCATGATTGAACTCTTCTGCATTACGTTGAAGTAGCCATGGTCTCTTTGCTTCAACAGAAACTTCGCCAGTGGCAGTATCAAAGAATGTACTTTGTAGATTTGCGTCCTTTGGAATCATTTGAGTAAGAATTTGTTTTGCGTCTTCTTCTGACTTTCTAATTGATTCGTCAGTTCTAACTACAATTCTTTTTTTAATTATGTTAACAAGATTAGAAATTATTTCATTATTCTCCATCAGGTAGCGAGGAGATGTAGTATACAATGCAATTCGTGGTCCCTCGTATTCTATCTTAGTAACACTTGCCTCTTTGGGAATACTTTCCAGTATGATCGTCATTATGTTTTGACTCTGAGGTAATTCTTTCTGTTGCTGTTTTCTTTGCATTAAATCACTATAGCGCGATAATTGCTTTCTTTTGTTCTTTGGTTAAGAGCTGGAATCCATTTTTATCAATTATTGATACGTTGATTCCATCTCCTGTACCAATATTTCTTGTAATAGCTGCTTTTACTGCACGAAGAGCTATTACTTTTGCTTCCACTACTGTAAGGTTTTCACGAAATTCTTCTTCTAACAAACCATATGCCACTGGAGAACCACTACCAGTTGTAACATAGTTTTTTTCTTCTACTGAACCAAACATATCAATGTTGAATAATGCTGGTCCGTCGTTATCATAACCACCAACAAGAATGTCTGCGATGAATGGATAACCCCTATTCTGGTGAAAGATTAGTGATGTTAGTCTTGTTAATGATTTAATTGGAATTGGTTCTTGTTTTTCAATTCGGTGAAGGTTAGCATGATAACGTAAAATGTCTGTGATGTTTTGTGCATCAGCTACACCACCAGCCATCGTCATACCAGCATGATCATCAATCTTTTGAATTTTCATAGTATTGTTATTAGCAATGAAATAACCAGCACTTGCTCTCATATCTGCACATAAGACAACTCCGTCTTTGGCTTTGAGGCCTACTGTGGTCGTTCCATGTAGTATCTTTTCTTCAACATTATTTGACAAAAATTACACCTGTAGAGATATTGTAAAGTGCATGACACCCTTTTAAATAACTTTTTGTTCCTGTGAAATCATAAATAATGACCAAAAATCAAGATCGCATGCCATCGCACACAATGGAATTACCAAGGCTAATTGTAATTGGACAGAAAAATATTGGTGATATTGGAAAGTTTCTCACTGATTTAGCTAAACCAAAAAAAGTTTCTTTGATTTCAGGAGTGAATGTAAGAAAAAAAGTTCAGAAAAAAATCGATAACGCGTTAAAATCAAAAAAAATTCAATTTGTATGGCATTCAGTATTTGATAATGAAATAAAGTCATTCAATGAATTAGAACGTATTGTCAAGAAAGACAAAAGCGATTTAATTGTAGGAATTGGTGGTGGCAGAGCAGTTGATGCTGGCAAGATGATTGCATTCAACTTGTCAAAACCTTTTGCTAGTATTCCAACTGCTGCATCGCATGATGGAATAGCAAGTCCTTTTGTTTCTATAAAGAGTGACAAGCCTTACTCTATCGTTGCTTCTGCACCATTAGGTGTCTTTGTTGATATTGATGTAATCAAAACTGCTCCCAAGAAACTTCTTTCAAGTGGTTGTGGTGATTTGATTGCAAACATTATTGCGGTAAGGGATTGGGAGTTAGGCAGAGACAAAACTGGAGAATATTATGGAAGATATGCTGCTAACTTGGCTTTACTTAGTGCAAAGGTAATAATGGAAAATTCAAAAACATTTGCAAAAAAAGGCCTCAATCCTAGATTTATTGTTGAGGCTTTGATTAGTGCTGGAGTAGCATCATGCATAGCTGGAAGTAGCAGACCATGTTCAGGTGCAGAACATCTTTTTTCACACGCGCTTGACAAATTAGCCCCTGGTATTGGACTACACGGAGAGAAATGTGGTATAGGATCTATAATGATGGCAAAACTTCAAGGGCAGGATTGGAAAAAAATTCAAAGTACATTAAAAAATGTAGGTGCACCAACGACGGCGAAACAAATTGGATTAAAACCTGATCTAGTTGTTAAAGCATTAACAATTGCTCAAGACATGAGACCAGGGCGATACACGATTCTGAAAGAAATTAAAATGACTAGTAAAAAAGCACGTGATTTAGCAAAAAGTACTAAAGTAATTTAGTTAAGCAGTTTTTTGTTCTACTGGTTTTTCTTCTTTTTTAGTTTCAGTTTTTGTTTGTTCTTTTGGTTTTTCTTTCTGTTTATTCAAATGAGTTTCAATATAGTTCACTTTTTCTAGATTTTGAATGAATTTGAAGAGATCCATTTGAATAAAATGTTTCATTACTTGTAGGCCATCTGCCCGAAAAATTTCTTCTGGAATAGTAATATCAACAGAATTGCCACTCTTTTTGAATACAAGTTTTAAATCTTCAACAGGGATGTGTCTCTTTAAAATTCCAAAAATTTTATCATCATCTGTTTCTAGAGATTTTACAACATTAACATCGTAAAGAATTATTTTCCCAGCAAATCTATGATTATAATCAATTTGTACTCTACCAGAACCGATATAACGTATGATTCCTTTTTTGTTATCTATTTCAATTGTGTCACCGACCGAAACTTTCTCTGCATCTTCACCAAGTTTTCGTAATGGAATCTTACGTACTTTTCCTGCGTCTCTTTCACCAAATCCTTTGTCTGGTGTTACTTCAACTGTTAATTTATCACCAACACTTGTTTTAGCTAAAGCTTCATCCAGTCCTTTTAGAACCCAAGACTCACCGACGGAAACTAATTTGGGTTGATATTTTATGTTCGGATCGTGAATGGAATGTTTTTTTGCTTCATCTTCAATTGTAGTTTCAAAAACTTCTTGAGTGTCCTTTACTTTTGCAGTGTAATCCACCAAAATTAACGAGCTTTTGTTGAAAGTCATCGTACTCGCTCTCGAATTTCCTAATATTAAGTTAACATGAATTTAGAGAGCTTTAAGTTTTTCTTCAGCAATTTTTAATCCTTCTTGTGCATTTGTTTTGTAACCCATCATGGCAAGAGTTGAAGAAATTGCTGAAATAGTTCGCATAACATGATATCGGTTTACTTCTCCCATACAACCAACTCTGAAAACTTTTCCTTTTAAGTTTCCAAAACCACCAGCAACTAAAACTCTGAATTTTTGTGCTAGTGTATTTCTGAACGTTTTATCCTCAAGTCCTTCAAGATAATTCAAAGCAATGATTGTGATAGAACGATCTTCTTCTTTTGCAAATGGTGTAAGACCAATAGAGCTTAGACCAGAGTATAATGCGTCAGAACAAGCTTTGTGGCGTTTAAATCTGGCCTCTAATCCTTCTTCAAGAATCATACGTAGTGCTTCTCTATACGCATACAACAATGGCAATGCTGGAGTGAATGGTGTGTGCTTAGATTCTTCATAATATTTGAATTGTCTTGCAAGATTGAAGTACATTGTAGGGGGTGGATTTTCTATCATGTATTTTTTAGCCCTTGGACTAATAGAAATTGGCGAGATTCCAGGAGGAGCCGCCAGAGCTTTTTGTCCGGCTGCTATACACACATCAATGTTCCATTTATCTACAGGTAATTCTGCTCCACCAAGTAGAGAAACAGAATCTACAACATAGTATGCATTGTTTCGTGATGTAAGATCAGAAATTTTGTCAAGATAATTTACCATTGTGCCAGTAGAGGTTTCATTATGAACTACATAGAATGCTTTGAGATCTTTGTTATTATCAAAGGCTTCACTTATTTGATCAAAGGTCGCGTTTTGACCAGGTGGGGTTTCAAGTTTTATGACGTTTGCACCTTGCCATTCTAACATTTGAGAAAGTCTGCTGCTGAATTCACCATTTACTGGAATGATAACTTTGTCTCCTTTTTTGATCAGATTTATGACAGATGCTTCAACTGCACCTGTTCCAGAGGATGAAAAGGCAACAATATCATTCTGTGTTTGAAAAACTTGTTGGGTTTTTTCAATAACCTCAGTGTATAATTCTACAAAATCATCACTTCTATGATTAATAATATGAGTCATCATTGCTCGCATAACTCGTTCAGGAACGTTCGTTGGGCCTGGAAGCATAGCTAGATATTCCAAATAATTTCGCCTGACAAACTTCTTTGTGGGCTTTATTTATAATTACAGACTATTCAAACGATCGTTAACACTAATTTTTTGAAGAACTTTTTTGGTTCCATCCGGAACTAAATGTTCCCACTTTTGATCGGATTTTATTTTATCACGAATACTAGTTCCTGACAAAGTATCTCTTTCCTTGAATGGAACTGGAATAACTTGGGTATTACGCTTAGAATACAAGTATTGAGTCAGTTCATCGTTAGAAAAAACAATATCAAATTTTGGAATAATTGAATCTATATTTTCAATCCATTTTTCATGATTTTCAAGATCAGGGATAAAGAAAATTTCAATCCTATCTGAAATAGATTCCTCAATTGAAGATAGAATCATTTCTTTTCTTTCATCAGCAGAAAATGGATTTTGTTTTTGGTTTAGTTTATTTGAACTACCTATTCCAATCCAT
>JAEHKV010000013.1 GCA_016838845.1 Nitrosopumilales archaeon
CTGCGGAAAAATTTGCAGACGCATTAGAATCAATTCCTTTAGCTTTAGCTGAAACCGCAGGAATGGATCCAATTGATACTTTGGCATCCTTGCGTTCTAAACAACTCAAAGGCGAACAATGGACTGGCATTGATGTAATCAAAGCCCGTACTGCAAATATGAAATCTAGCGATATTATTGAACCACTATCTGTGAAACTACAAATTGTTTCATCTGCTTCTGAAGTTGCTTGTATGATTCTTAGAATAGACGATGTTGTTGCTGTAGCTAAATCATCTGGTCCTCCACCAGGAGCTGGGGGTGGAATGCCACCCGGAATGGGTGGAATGGGTGGAATGCCACCCGGAATGGGCGGCATGCCAGACATGGGCGGCATGATGTAAATTTTTGTATGTTTTGAAACTCTTCAAAAGTTTATTTGAATACAATTTTTACGTGATTTTATGAGCAAACTTGGTTCCAAAGCCATAACTGGAATAAAGTATGTTTATTTGATAGTATTTTTTGCTTTACTCGCTGGATTTTTCCATCCGCTAATCACTGAACAAAGTTTTGATAATGTTATTACTGGTGTCTTGGTTTTGTTTGTTGGTCTTGCAGGAGGAATTCTTCTTTACAAGGCAGCTACATCTAAGAGGAGAGGAATTTATTTGGGTGGAGGATTTGCACTAATCGCTATATCACTTTCCTACATATTCCAACTAACCGGAAGATTTTAGATAAAATTACACATCGAAATAGAGATAGAACTCATGGGGGGTGGGTCTAATCGAAATCTCCCGCTGATC
Source organism: Nitrosopumilales archaeon (assembly GCA_016838845.1). Taxonomy (GTDB): domain Archaea; phylum Thermoproteota; class Nitrososphaeria; order Nitrososphaerales; family Nitrosopumilaceae; genus DRGT01. The sequence goes on from JAEHKV010000013.1 coordinate 789, forward strand.
TCTTCTCTCTAACTCAATAATTTTATCAACAACCGTACTTGCAAATATCGGAGAAAGGAATTTTTTATCACTCGCAAGCTCATCCAAGGCCTCCCCCAAACTAGCAGGCAAGATACCAATTTCTCTTTTAACCCTCTCAGATTTTGTCATTTTGTAAATATCCTCACGTATTTCGTCTCCAGGATCAGTTTTCTTTTTTATTCCATCTAGACCTGCTGACAAGACTGATGCAAAAACCAAGTAGGGATTTGAAGAAGGATCAGGAGCTCTAAACTCTAATCGTTTTAGAAATGCATATTCTGGCCCCTTGAAATGCAAAGGAACTCTGACAATAGCTGACCTATTGCTTCCACTCCAAGCAATGTAAACTGGGGCCTCATAACCTGGAACTAATCTGTGATAGGAGTTTGTAGTAGGATTTGTAATTGCAGATAACGCTCTTGCGTGGTTAAGAATACCTCCACAAAAATACCTACCAACCTGACTTAGTTCAGTTTTTGCATCAGCAGAATCATAAAACGCATTCTTCTTCCCTTTCCACAAGCTTACGTTTGTATGCATTCCAGAACCCGAATCCATAGAAATTGGTTTTGGCATCAGAGTTGCAACTTTACCAAATTTTTTTGCAACATTTCTTATAACGAATTTGTAAGTCTGAGCAGAATCTGCAGCATTGGTTAGGTAATCATATTTGATATCTATTTCACACTGACCCGCGGTTGCAACCTCATGATGGTGATTATCACACAAAACTCCAAAATTTGAATTTAGAATATCTACACATTCATTTCTAAACGGTGTAAGAGTATCGGATGGGGTACTCGGATAATATCCTTCTTGCAAACCCATAGGATAACCTGTTCCTTCCTGGCTCCACGGTGCCTCTTCAGATTCTATTGAATATGATTGACCCTTGTAAGGAGTTAAAACATCCCAATGAATTTTATCAAAAACGAAAAACTCTACTTCAGGGCCCCACGCACTATAATCAAATCCTTGAGTCTTAAGATGCTTTTCAGCATTTTGTGCAATTCCTCTTGGATCACGATCTAATCTTCCTCGACCCATTCCCCAATAAACATCACACAACAATCGAGCAGTCTTGAGTTCGGTCAGCCAGGGAATTATAGCATAAGTGTTTGGATCTGGTTTTAAAATAAGATCTGAATCATCAATTGTGGTAAATCCAACTATGGACGAGCCATCAAGTTTCGGTAGCCCATCTTTCATTTCCTGGGACGTAAAAGTTAACGCAGAAATTGTAGTGTGATGGAATCTTCCAGTAAGACCCGTGAACTGTAAATCTATGAACTTGACGTCTTCATGCTGGATTTTTGAAAAAACTTCATCAGACGAATAACTAACTTGGAGCGCTTTTCCGTGGCTAACCTGATAGGGCAATTTTGTACCTTCAAGCTAAAACAAATACATCCATCATTTAAGGATTGGTAAGAGATGTCTGACATTAAAAAAATCGACATAAACTCATTGTATTTCATTGTCTTGAGAGAAACTGAAAACGAAACAGTCCAAGAAATTGATCCTGATCTTTATAGTTCGATTTCAAACTTTATTGGCAAACTAAAGAGAGAGGAATATGATAACGTTGAAGCAAAAATCAAAGACGAGCTAGTTGAAATAACAACTAAACTTACAACACTCCTTCTAAACATTCGTCTACAAAAGGCAAAAAACCGTGATTCTCTAGATTTTTCAAACCTACTAGACGAGGAAAAATTTGTCCTCGATGGAGAAGAGGAGACTAGGGAACGCACAGAAATGATTCTTTCTGCAACTCTTAATGGGAAATCTAAATTGTTAGAATCTATATCCCATCGCCACAAAACCAAATCAACAGTTGTTCGATTTATCAAAGAAATGGATCAGATTATGGGCGCTGACCTGGAGAAGTATGGGCCCTTCAAAACAGAAGACATTGCCACAATTCCCTATGAAAATGCACAAGCATTGATTGCTAAGAAAATAGCCCAAAAAATTCGTTTAGAAGAATAGAAATTATACTAGAATCTCAGATACGAAATGGGACATTTTGGTGACGATATATTTGATTTTTTACTACCTACAATCTATCCCGTAATAGCTCTTTTTGTCATTGAAATTATCTGCAGAGCAACAAAAATCACTTCTTGGATCAAGCTAACAACCCAAGGAACTGCTATGGTTGTGATGGGAATATCTTATGTGTTTGTGTTGTATACTCAACTCTGGCTTACACTTCTTGTTTTGTTTGCATTAGCAGGAGCACTATTTTACCAAGCCAGAAGAGTAAAAATTGATCCTTCAAAAACTACTTACTAATCTTTAAACTTGCCAAACATTTTTTTGAAAAAACCTGGCTTGTTTGGGCCACCATCACGAATTATCTTCTTCTGACCAAACCTTCGGGCTCGAATAGAAGTCAATTTGACACATCTGTGATCTTCTGGGAGTCTGTGCTCAGCACAGAATGGGTCCTTGCAATAATTACATTCGAAAGGCATGTCGGTCATATCTCCACAATAGGCACACTTCTCCTCTAGATCCACAAGTACACTTGGACACTTTCTTCTAATAAATTAATTCTAGAAAACATATTTACGCTGTTTGAGTCGATCTCGATCAAGTGAATTTATGATAAAGGGAAAAGTTACAATCATCACAGGAGCAAGTAGTGGAATTGGTTATGCTACTGCACTAGCACTTTCAAAAGCTGGAGCAAAAGTGGCTATCGGAGCTAGAAGAACTGACAAACTCAAAAAATTAGAGGATGAAATAAAACAGGACGGTGGCGAGGCCTTTTCTCAAAAACTAGACGTTACACAAAAGTCAGAATGCGACTCTTTTGTTGATGCAGTTTTAAAAAAATGGGGCTCGGTAGATATTCTAGTGAATAATGCTGGAATAATGCCTCTAAGCTTTTTGAAAAATCAGAAG
>JAEHKV010000014.1 GCA_016838845.1 Nitrosopumilales archaeon
AAAATCTTTGGCCCAAATTTGGTTTTTCATTCTGTGATATAGCGAATTTAAGATCATCATTATTATCAATATCCATCATAATTCTCCTTACAAAAACCAATGAAGTGTGGGATGTTACAGATTTTCCAGTTGAAAGATGAATTTTGTAACTGTCTTCATCATAATGTGTCCTCATAATATTAACAGGTGTACGAAATAATGCGTTTGTTCCATCAAAACGCCTTGAGGGCACTATTAAAACAGATTTTGGAGCATGTTGAAAACTCAGGAGAAAATCAATGTCCTGAGTCTTGAAGAATGGAATGTCCTGTGGGATAACTAATGAAGCATCAAAATCATTTTTTTGTAGAAAATCATCTGCAAGAGAAATAGCATCATTTACTCCGGTTTCATCATCCACAATTTGAATAGCATTGAATTTCTTAGAGATTTCAAGTGCTTCTTGATCTTTTGAAACCACAATAATTTTATCGATTTTAGGAGTAATTGATAATGTTTGCAAAACTTCTTCCAACATCAGTTTACAAAAATCAATTTTATTTTCACCTTTTAGATCAAGTCTGGTTTTTGCATTAGAAAATGTCTTAACTGGAATGATTGCAGATGTTTTCAAATTAGACGTGAACTTGTTTAAGAATAAATGATGCTAGCGCTTCTTCAGCTTGTTGGTTTTTCATTGTAATCTTTGTATCATAAATTTTCATATCTAAATTCTGAATTTTTTTTCCAATAGATTTATCCTTTGTATCAATAACAATGTTGGAACAAACATCAGAATACATTTTTGCTAATCCATATGCATTAACATCTATTCCTGCAGCTTCCATATATTGTGCTGCCGGTCCACTAATTGCTTTATCACCGATTAATGGGCTTACTGCAACAACTTTTTTCTTCATTTTGGATAGTTCTTTTCGAATTCCTTTAATTTGTAACATTGGACCAATACTTGTAAGTGGATTTCCTGGAGCCAATATCACAAGATCAGAATCATGAATGGCATTGACAGCCTGAGGATTTGGTCGTGCTTTGTCAGCTCCAACATATTGAATTCCTTCCACTTTGTCTTTGCCTCGGTGTTTTACCCAAAACTCCTGTAGGTGAAGTTCGCCTTTATCTGTGGTAATTCTGGTTTCAATAGTGTTATCGGTAACAGGAATTATTTTTACAGTCACTGCAAATTTTTCGCACATCCATTCTGTAATATCACTCAAATTTTTTCCATTTTTCAACATATTAGTCCTAATTAGGTGTGTTGCAGCATCTCTGTCTCCTATTCTAAACCAAGTTTCTTCCCCAAAAACTTCCATTTGTCTTAGAAAGTTGAATGTGTCGTTTTTAATTCCCCAACCACGATCAAAATCTAACAAATCTGCTAGACCATAAATTATGGTGTCAATGTCTGGACACACATACATACCATAAAGCCAATAATTGTCTCCCACATTACACACTACATTCAGATTAATTCCTTGAGAAGCTAATCCCCTTACGAGTTTGACAGAACCCGTACCACCTGCCAATATCGTAACTCTTTGATTCAATTCTAGAACTCAACGTTCAGAAACCCTCACTTAATATTACTTTTTCAAAAAATCATTTTCCCAAAAAATATCAGGGAACGTTTATAGTATTACGCCTAGATCACTTTCCGTGTCAAAAAACGTGCCATTTTTTACAATTTTATTGTCTATTTTAATTATTTTTGGAACAAGTTCTCCTGTTTGGGCAGCCCAACTAGATGCAAGAATTAATCCAGATAATCCAGATTTTAATTTTAATGTAAAATACCAAAGAACAATTTTCATAGAATATAATGAAGGTGGTCAACTCGCGGATCAATTAAGAGGTGCAATAGAATCAAAACGATTGACGGCTGATTCTACAAACCCTGCAATAGTGGACTTGATAAATCGAATTAATCAAAAATTGGCAAGTGATGGCAGTGGTGCAATAGTTTCTGATTTGAATGTTGAATATACTGTCCAGATGACTGGCAGAGCACTAAACACTGCAATAGACTACAAACTAATACTTAGTGGAACTATATCAGACCATATTATTCGCGAAAGACAAGCTCAAGCTCCAGCAATAATCGACCTTGGATGGAGGGGGATTACAGTTGAAGGCCCAATAGTTATTGATGGTACAGAAATTAATTTACCAATTTCATTTATTGCAGATAGAGCACCATCAGTCTTTTCGTCAATTAAAGGAACTGAAGCTGAGGTTTTGTTCTCTGAAAATTTAATTAATGCTGAAGGGATTAAGAACCAACCTCTTTCTAATTGGCACTTTTTGTTTGACCCAACTGGAATTAATGTTGATGCAGGTACTTTTGGTTTAGCTGAAGAGATTTCTGGATTTGTTGTGTCTGGTTTTACTATGGGGGAAAGTAGTTTGAGAGAAGGAAGACAAGTAGAAAAAGTAGTTGAAGCACATTTTACACTTGATAAGAACTATATGATAAGATCCATTGAATCTGCAGATAATGCAAATCTTGCAGTTATTGGATTTGGCGTGGTAGATAGTTTAGAAGGACTTGAAATTATTGGAGTCACTCCAACTGCACCAGAAGGCTTTACAACAACTTCTACTGGAGAATTTCCGGTATCTATCATTTATGGAATGGCTGCTATGGCAGCAATAGGGGGTGCTGGAATTTTCATCTTTAGTAACAGGAAATTGAAACATGAAGGAACGGAACAAACAGGAATCGATCCCTCACAATTAAGAGCCTATCAAACAAGTGCAGGTGCAGGTGGATATCAAACTGTTAGAGGAGAAGCACAATTAATTGATGATTCTGATTATCAAAAAACTCGAAGTGTATATGATGAGAAAAAACCTCAAGAGACTACTGAATCTCAAAGCACAAAAGGTGCCCTTCCTAAAGGTTGGAAGCCAGAATAGTGCGTGCTGGTAGTAACCCTCCTTCTGTTTTCACGATATTTCGCTTTGCAGCCTACCTGAACCAGGTACAGGGTCCTAAAGGTTCTGTTTGGCTTTGCTCCATGTGGGTCAGATTTTCATTCCTTGACTGGAAATCTCAGGTTTTGCCATCATTGTACTCCAGATTGGATTTTTTTCTGTACTGTTGCCAATCATCTCTGATTATCCATCGCCGAATCACATTCCTGTATGGAGGGAGGAGTTTCCTCTGCCTTAGCAGTGTCTCGTGCTCCAGCTCGCACTATGGAATACATATCATTGATTCAATTTCAGTTTTACGATTCTGGAATTTTAGTTTATTGAAATATCATAAGATTGCAAAATCGAATCAACTTCAATTTCAGATTTTGCCATAGAATAATCGTCCAATAATTGTCTGTTTAAATCATAAAATGTGTGACCCCACTTGAATTTGTCAAGCATTTTTAGAGAATCGGCCTGAAAGCCTAAAATGTAAATTGCAGCTGAAATTGCTTCAACCGTAGTCAGTTTGTTGAGTTTGGAATAATTTACAGGATTTCCTGCAAAAAGTGGAGGTAGTTTTCTCTTTAATCCTATGAATTTTTTTGTAAAAGTTTTTCCGGCAAGAGTCCATGAACAGTCTATTCCAGTAATTGAATTAATTAGTTTTTTATCCTTAGGTAAGAGAATTTTTTCTGCAAAAGGGTCTAGAATCAATGTATTGCTTGTTGTTTTATGAACATTCTTTGCTAAACCAAATTTAACGAGTTTTGCTGCAGTACATTTTCTTGGATCATCTTGTTTTAACATTAACACTTGAACTTTCAATTGTGGAGTTTTTTACAAGTTTTGGATATTTGAATTTATTCTGGTAGAACGTATGTTATTTTATAGTATAATCTAGATGGTTGGTCATCTTTGATCACTTCTACATTCCAAGTAGAATCTAGCAAGTTTCCATCAGATGACTCTGGTAAGATTGTGAATTTTTCTAATCTGGCATCTATTCCACTATATCGAACCTTGTAGTTGACGCCATCAATTTCTACAACCTCATAGATTGTACCAGGACCACGAGTTGAATCCGTTACAAGGCAATCAGATTCTTGACCTATAATGCAAGTTCCATCCTCTGTACTTATTTTGAGGTTAACGTTAGCTTCTTCACCTCGTACGGGGGTAAGAAGTGAACCCTGTAGTACTCTTGGAAGCATTTCTACACCATCAGAGATTTTTTCAGCAACCGAAATTGGGACAAATGAATCAGGGATTCTATTAAATTTCTCGGTTGTTCTTTTAGCTAATGAAGTTGGTTCTTGTTCCTCTGGGACAATTGCTGGCTTGTCTGTTACAATGAATGTATCTGAAAATACTCCAAATTCAGTATCTACAATGACTTCATATTTTCCCTTTGCATCATCTGAAATTGGAATTGCATAATCAACAGTAAATAAACCAGACTGAGATGGTGCGGGACGAGCTGAAAAACTACCAGATCTTCCGCAAACAAATTTACCACATGTAATTTGTAATTCATCTTCATGAATTACGGTGACAACAATATTTTCTAGATACACTAATTTACTAGGTCTGCCAGAAATTTGAACAGTTTCTCCTAGGGAATATTCATCCTTATCTATATTTAGGAGAAGAGTTAATGGTGCATCGCCACCAATAAGATATTCGTTATTAACTGTAAACACAGTTTCAGCTCTTATCTGTTGATAAATTGCAGTTACCTTATAGTTACCGTCTTTAATGACTGCAATTGGGAGAACAAATGAGCTCTTAAAGTTTCCACTATTATCTAGATAAACAGCTGAATCGAAAATTTGTCCAAATGGAAATTTGCCTGAACTAATTATTATTTTTACTCTATCTGGCACTACAAGACCCTCCGTTCCTTGTGATCTTTTTATGGCTGAACCTAAAACAGTAAGAGTTTCACCTGCATTGTAAATTGCTTTTTCTGTAGTTACCTGAAGTGGGGCAATTTCAAGAGTGTCTTCTTCTGGATTTGGAGAAACTTTAAAGAAAACGCTTTCACTAATAGTGCTGGTTTTTATTTCCACTTGATAGACTCCATAGTTACTTGAACTAACGACCCTTTCATTGAAAACAGTACTCACCTTTTCATAAAGTGGAGTTTCCCAACTCCAAGAAAATCTTGAATTATCAGCAACTGCCCCAGAAACGTCTGTATCACCATCTGGCTTAATCAAAGTGATTGTTATACCGACTTCTTGGGAGATGGCTGGAATTATTCCTTCAAGTAGTACAGTTTCTCCAAAACCAAATACTTTTTTGTTTAATTGAAGAGAGATAGACTTATCGATATCTAGAGGGTCAACAACCGAAAAGAGAGTTGATGTTGAAAGTTTGCCATTGTCATAAATTGCTTTAACTTGGTAAGTGCCTGGTGGAAAAAATGAGACCGTTAAAGATGTCTCAATCCTAAAGTTTCCTCCATGATCAGGAATTCCAGTAAATTCGTATCCTTGTGGAAGACCACCAGTCGATAATAGTTTTTTGTCCACCTTACCAATAATTTCAAGAGGACGGCCATCTTCAGTGATGATAGATATAGAAACAACAGGAACTTCAAAGCTGCTTCTAGGGCTAGGGTCTATAACATTTCCAAAAATTACCATTCTGTCCCCTACATCGTAAACGACTTTATTAGTAGAAATGGAAAGCGGAGCAGAGATAGCTACAAACTCTTCTGGATTTTCAACTACTTTGAAGAAGATTGTCTCTTGACCAATATCTTTGGAAACAGTTACTCTATAATCACCAAGTCTTTCAGAATTAATGGGGATTTTAAATTCGTACCCAAATGAACCATCTCCTGCCGGTCTTACACCATCTACTATCTTGAGAGTTCCGAGTGTGTCTAGAGGCTTTTGATTAATTGCAAGTGGGTCCGTTGATAGAGCGAAACCAGTCTGAATAATTTCTAAATCTAGAAAAGCAATGTACAAATTGTTTAATCTGCCTGAAATAATTACAGTGTCTCCTAATCCATAAGCTGGTTTATCGGTAAACAAAGAAATCACTTTGTTCTCTTTTACGTCTTCTGTAACCTCAAATGTTGAGGTTGCAGCTTGCGTTGAATATTGGGCAATTATGGTATGGATGCCATAAGTCGGTGAAACTGTATCCATGAAGATGGTAGTAGAAAATTGTGCGTCTGGATTGGCATTAAGTTCTCCACCCCTTACAGCAGAAGTGCCATCTCCACTATTTGGAAACAAGGTACCTTCATAGATTTTAATGCCATTAGGATTGGTTACTTGAAATTTTAACCCCTCAAATGGAATGATTTCTGAAGTTTCAGCAAAGATGGTCACAGTTTCCCCCGGAAGGTAAGATTCTTTATCAGTTGTAATAGTAAGGGCTGCTTGTTCTATTTGTTGTATATCAAAAATTTCATTACCGACAGAAAATTGTGTTTCAATATTTGCGTCGCCATATGATACAGAAACATCATAGATGCCCTCAGAGACACCAAGAACTTTTTGTAATTTTAGAGAGGTTTCATATTCAAGGAACATGTTTGGATATAGTGTAATAATTTTGTAGTAGTTTGGTCCCGAAACTATGATATCAACAGTTTGTTGCTGGAAAAATGGCTTTTCTTGGAATATTTGTTTCGATACTGTACCGCTTATTGTTGCAGTTTCATCAAATAGATAGTTTGTTTTATCAGAAGAAACAGAAATAGAAACACCTACAACTTCTCCTTCAATTATTATTTTCCCATTGGTTAAGCCAGCAGTTGTAGTTACAAATTTCCAATCATCAAGTGAGTTAGTTCCAAAACCATCGTAAAGTCTTTGCCAGGTTGTAAAGTCATTATTTAGATCTGTTATAGTAGGTGTTTCATCAATTACATTACCAGATGCATCTCGTAGCTCGACTCGTTCTCCAAGATCAGTAAACCAAACTGCTTGATAAGAATATATACGAAATTGTCCAGGATTAATTATAGTTCCATCAGCAATTGTTAAGGTTTTTTTCAGAATTGTTGTTGAAGCTATTTGCCAACCGCCGATATCTACTTCTTCATTAGTTGGATTGAAAATCTCAACCCATTCTGAAATAGTTTTTGAATCATCACCTGGCGGGTTGATATCAATTTCATTAATAACAACATGATCAGCAATGTCAGATAATTGTCCATTTACGGCATAGGGAACAGATCCTAGTACTAGTACTGCAAAAATCGATAATATTATCTCTGATTTCATATCCACACTCTGCTAACGGATTTAGTTAAAGCGCAAATTTTAGATTGAAATTGAGTAAAAGTTGAGCTTATTGTTAAAGTCGCATATACTGGCTGATTCATTCGTAAATTTCCTTATTTATGTAAATAAGGCCTACGAAGAAATCATACGGAATTAGCAGTTTTATCACAATTTGGACATTTTTTGTTTATGACTTTTTCTCCACACACTGCACAGAATCCCTCTCCAATTTGTTTTTCTAAAAATTTTTGTCTATTTTTTACAAATAGTTTTATGCCAAAAAAAATTCCAATTGCAATTATAACAGCATAAATTGGAGCCATAAATGGGAGTAATCCCAACATAAAAAGAAAAGCCCCAGCCAACAGAATTAAATCTCGTTTGACGAAAAGCATTCTACAGTAGGTAATTAAGAATTTGATAAAAAGATATACCAGAGCTCAGAGCCTAAGTTTACTTCATTTCAAAGTCATTACTCTAACTCTTCTTCATTGCATGGCAAATAAAATAAAAGATAATGACATGAGAACTATTCTAAATTAAAAACTGGTGGGATTGGCAGGATTCGAACCTACGACCTCTGGTACCCAAAACCAGAATCATACCAAGCTAGACCACAATCCCGACGAAACAGCAGAACATTCCACCCCAATTTAAGCTTGACAGATGATGATTTTAAATAACGATCATCAACATGTGGGTTGTGCAGATTGAAGACTATGTTAAAGCTGGAAAAATAGTGTCGGAAGTAAGAGAAATGGTTCGAGAAAAAAATTGGGTTGGAAAAACTGTTTATGAAATTTGTGAAGAGGTTGAAGGAGAGATCCGTAAACGCGGAGCTAAGTGTGCATTTCCTGTGAACACTAGTATTAATGAAATTGCAGCACATTATACTGCAGAGCCCAATGATGAAATAACAATCTTGGATACAGATTTAATTAAAATTGATCTTGGTGCACAAATAAATGGCTACATTGCAGATACAGCAGTAACAGTATGTTATGATCCACAATATGATAACTTAGTACAAGCAGCTGAAGATGCACTTCAACATGCAATGTCTATGATAAAAATCGGAGTAAAGGCAAGGGACGTTGGTAGAACTATAGAAAAAATCATTAAACAAAGGGGGTTCAAACCAATAGCAAATCTTAGTGGCCATTCTCTTGATCAGTACACAATTCATGCTGGGAAATCAATACCAAATATTTGGTCAATAGGTTCATTTTCCTTATCTGGGGAAGTAGCTTATGCTTGTGAACCATTTGTAACCACAAGCGAAGGTTTAGGATTTGTGAAAGAAGGTAAGGTCAAAAACATATTTGCTATGGTATCTAGAAAAAAAACCAAAAACGAGGAAGCTGATGAAATGCTTGATTTTATCTGGGAAAATTTTAACATGTTGCCATTCGCTTTGAGATGGCTTGTAAAGAAATGGGAAGGGGGAAAAGCGCGAGAACTTTTAGAATTTTTAATTAAGAAGAAAACGGTTAAAGCTTATCCCATATTGGTTGAAGCAAATTCCCAGCGAGTTGCGCAAGCAGAGCATACTTTTATTCCCACAGATACTGGGGTAACTGTAACAACTATTGCTTAATAGTTTCGCCAAAAATTTTTTCGATTTGTAATATGCCATCACAGGTTGGGCATTTTGATGTTTCAGCAAATAGATAATCTCCTTCTTTGAATTTTCTTTTAATTTCTTTAGAACAAGAGTTACATCTTTCAACAGTGTATGAAGTCGTAATTTCTTCCTTTGAAAACATTATTGAGACACTCCTAAAGTATTGCCAACTCCAATCACAAGAATTGATTGGCCAGATTTTGTGTTTTCTTTAATCATTTCATAAAGTTGCGAACGTGTTTCCTCTGCTTTATCAGCAATTTTTTTAGTCATTAATGTGATTGCTTCTTTTATTGATTCTTTGATTACAATTGCAAAAACTGGTATTTTGTGTTTAGTTGCAACGTCTTCAATTTGAAAACGTTCAGTACCAATTCCACCAATTGCAGCACCAAAGCCATGAGCTATTGTTGCTGACTCTTCACCTTCGAGTTTTAATGATGCGTCTATCATTATGATGGCATCAAGTTTTTGTTTTGATATAATTGATTCAACGCCGTCACCTGGTCTTCCAACGGAAGCAGATGGCCCATCAGCTTTCATTAAAAGTAATTTCCTACCCTCATATTCTGTTTGAGATAAAACGGTTTCAAATGCAACTGTTTGTTTTTTTGTATTTAGCATCATTTTCCCAACTACCATAGGCCCAATTCCATCTCCAATTGGTTGTCCTTGTTTAAATGCAGGAATTGCTTTAGCTAATGCATCAGCCTCTTCCATAACAAAGGGTAGCATCATTTGGAGTGGAAGAATTAATGGATAGTTTTTTTGTTTTTTTGCAGTTAGAAATAGATGGTTAACTATCTTATGAAAAAACTGTAAAGTTGTAGCAATTTCTAATAGATTTTGAACTTTGGTTAATTCATAATTACTCATTTCTGGGGAAAGTGATCTGACATGCTCTCGAGTGTAATCTTCCCTAGAGCGAACAAAGTGTCGAACTTTCGGAACTATGCCATTAGGATCCATATCAACTGGTATTATTGTAAAATAATCTAGAAATCTATCAATTATTGAGGCAGGATCTTTTTTTGGTTTTAAATTATTTTTAATATATTTGATCAACTCTGTTTTTGATTCATTTCTATGTTCTTCTAATTTTTTGAGACTCTTTTTGATTTCGCCTGATGTAATTAGAAGTTGGATTCTTTGTCCGTAAAAAACAAAAATAATAATTGGAATTATCCAGATCAGCATCATTAAAGGGTTTGAATCATCACCAAAACCAAAAAATTCTTCAAAATCAAAATTTGTAAAATCCAACAGACACAACGAATAGTGCTAACAAATTAAATCATTCGTTGAGAACTATTCTAATTTTAATAAAATTTCTTAGAAACTAGTATTCCATAGGAAAGAATCAAAAATCAGCCTAGGTGGAATAAAAAATTTGGGAGTGCTTTTATTATGGTTCTTCGAGGAATTTTTTGTATTATGCCACAAACTAAGCCTATAGTAAGCATAGAAAACGTTGTTGCGTCTGCATCCGTAGACCAAAAGATGGATCTTAATGAAATTACTAGGACATTTCCTGACGTAGAATATCATCCTGATCAATTTCCGGGTTTGGTATTCAGATTAAAAAGTCCTAAAACAGCTACACTGATTTTTACTTCGGGTAAGATGGTGTGCACTGGTTCTAAATCTGAAGAAATGGCAAGAAAAGCAGTAAAAACTGTTGTTCATCAGTTGAGAAAGGGTGGAATTAAAGTTAAAAAAGAGGCTACGGTGACAATTCAAAATATTGTTGCGTCAATTAATCTTGGTGGTAAAATTCACTTAGAACAAGCTGCAAGGACATTACCTAGAAGCATGTATGAACCAGAACAATTTCCTGGGTTGATACATAGAATGCTTGATCCAAAAACGGTGATATTGTTATTTTCATCTGGAAAATTGGTTTGTACTGGCGCAAAAAAAGAGCCTGACGTTTACAGGTCTGTTAATAACTTGCATTCTTTATTAGAAGAAAAAGATCTGATGATTTATGACTAGGTGATAGGTATCTAAAATTTCTTTATAATAAAAATTTAAAATAAATTATTTTATTTTACTTCCAAGAGGAATATCTTCTGTTACAGTCAACCAATATGGCTTGTTGTCAACATCAGCAGCTAAGAGCATTGCGTTGGATTCAATTCCAGATAACTTCTTTGGTTCAAGATTAGCTATAACTATAACAAGTTTATCAACTAATTCTTCTGGTTTATAAAATTCAGCGCCACCAATAATTACATCTCGCTTCTCATTGCCTAAATCTATTAATCCTTTTACAATTCTTGTTTTTTTAGGAATTTTTTCAATAGAAATAATTTTTGCTACGCGCAGATCTAGTTTTGCAAAATCATCATATGAAACAGAAGACATGTATTACACTCCAGCCATGTTTTAAAAAATCCAAATCTAATATATTTAATGTGGGAAAGAGATGCTTTTGAATATGACTGTAATTCAAGCCTCAGTAGATATCAAAGCGCCCATCGATGAAGTTTGGGCCATTGTATCAGATTTAGATAACGAGCCAAAATTTTGGAAGGGAATAAAAAAAATACGAAATATCTCCAAAGAAGGAAATCTAATCAATCGAGAGGTAATCATAGCTTTTAGGGACCAAAAATGTGTAGAGGAAATAACTCTATATCCTAAAGAGAAAATTCAGATAGTTTTTACAAAAGGAATCATCAAGGGTACTAAAACAATTAATCTAAACAGAAAAGAGTCCATAACACAGTTAGATGCAATATGGGATATCAAACTTTCAGGAATGATGGGGATGTTTACTGGTATGGTCAAAAAACATATCAAAAGTGGCACTGAGCAGGCTCTCCAAAGTATCAAACAGGAAGTAGAGAGATAATATTTATGGAATTAGTTGTTGAGGCTTTCAATTACACATTGGTGGCAATTTTAGTTCTAGTAGCTGTTACTTGGATATCCTTAATTCGCTCAATGTATCAAACATTTCAAAAAGCCCCATTTCTTGAAGATTATGAACAAACAATACATGACACACCAAAAGTTTCGATAATCTTACCAGCAAGAAATGAAGAAGATTATATCAAAAAATGCCTTGATTCACTTTTAAAACAAGATTACCCAGATTATGAAATTATTGCAATAGATGATTCATCAGAAGATTCTACTGGTCACATTATAGAAGAATATGCCAAGAATAATTCTAAGATTATTCACGTAAAAGCTAGGTCCAAACCAGATGGATGGATGGGAAAGAATTGGGCATGTATGGAAGGCTATAGAAAAGCTTCTGGTGAACTCTTGTTGTTTACGGATTCAGATACTGAACATTCTAGCAATCTGCTTTCTTTGGCTGTTTCACATCTAATGTCATTGAATCTAGATGTCTTAACAGTTATTCCAAAGATGTTATGTTTGGATAGATGGACAAAGATCACTCTTCCAATGATCTCAACTTTCTTACACACCAGATTTTCAGCTCTCAGAGTAAATAATCCAACAAAAAAAACTGGATATTTCTTTGGAAGTTTTTTCATAATAAAAAGAGAGATCTACGAGTCTGTTGGAACCCATGAAGGAGTCAAGCAAGAGATAGTTGAAGATGGAGCGCTTGGTCTTAAAGTCAAAGAATCTGGATTCAAACTTAGAATGGTGAGGGGTGAACACTTGATTAGTGCTGTTTGGGCAAGAGATTTTTCAGGACTATGGCATGCTCTAAAAAGATTAATGGTTCCATTTTACCTTCATAATGGTGGCATAGCCGTTGGAATATTTTTTGCAGTTTTGTTTCTATTGTTTATGCCCTTTCCGATATTGGCATATTCTATAACATTTTTCGATAGTACAAATTCCTTTTTTCCTCTATTCATAATTTCAATAGTTTCTAGTTTTCTAATTTACATTGCAGCAATCGTTGAAACAAAAGGACTATTTCTAAAATTGTCTTATGCTTCTCTTTGCCCTATTGGTAGTTTTATAGTGGTTGGTGGATTTTTGAGCGGTATTTTATATGCGAAGAGCGATGCAGCTGTATTATGGCGCGGTAGAACTTATTCTATGAAAGAACACGCCCAAAGCTCTATTCAGGTCCAGTAGTAATCCTTTTAGACAAAACAGAGGAAGATAAAATCTCATGGATAAAGCAAGTGTGATAGTTGGCACCGCTTTAGGTTCAACCTTAGTGTTGATAGTTTTTGCTTTTGTTATAATGCCTCCAGATACTCTATCGAGAGAACTAATCGTTAGTAATGGCCAGGGTATTGGTACTGTAGGAGAAACAACACCAATTTATGAAAAAAGATATCTTTCTTTGGTAGAAATTTTTGAGCAATCAGAGTCTGGTGTTGTGAGAGTTAATGTTCAACGCGAAGCTCAGATTATTGGCACTAGCAGTCTTGGGTCTGGCTTTGTTTTTGACACATTTGGGCACATCATCACAAATTCTCATGTAGTTGCTGATGCAGAAAAAATTGTTGTTACATTTTTAGATGGCAGATCTTATAATGCACAACTTGTTGGATCTGATCTCTTCACAGATATAGCTGTAATCAAAGTTAATGCAGAACAAACACAATTTCATCCAATATCTTTAGGTGATTCTTCACAGCTTAAAGTTGGTGAGCAAATTGCAGCGATTGGAAATCCATTTGGTCTATCAGGTTCCATGACATCTGGAATAGTTAGTCAATTGGGGAGACTGTTACCTGCCCAGGATAGCGGTTTTTCAATACCTGATGTAATTCAAACAGATGCCGCCATTAATCCAGGAAATTCTGGAGGGCCATTACTAAACATGAAAGGTGAAGTTATAGGAATTAACACAGCTATTCAATCTGCATCTGGTGAATTTACAGGAGTTGGCTTTGCAATTCCTTCTAGAACACTAATGAAAATTGCTCCAACACTCATTCAAGATAAAGAATATCATCATCCATGGTTAGGAATTTCTGGTAGAGATATTGATCCAGATCTTGCTAACATTCTAAATCTCACTGATGCGAAAGGATTTCTTATTGTAACTGTAATAGAGGATAGTCCAGCATCTAAGGCTGGTCTACATGGTTCCATAGAAACCAAAGAAATTGATGGTGCCAATTATCCAATAGGAGGTGACATAATTTTATCAGTTGATGGAAAAGAAGTAAGACAGATTGATGACATTTTGATTCATTTACAACGTGAAAAATCAGTGGGGGATGAGATAGTTTTGGAGATTTTAAGAGAGGGTAGGACTACTAATTTTGTTTTGCTTTTAGAAGAAAGACCTAATTCCAATTAGAGTTGATACAAGAATAAATACTTGCATTCAAGATTCTCATTGTTGAGTGAACTTGTCCTTACTAGTGAACCATTAAACCGAATTTTAGATGGAAAAGATATTTTACTTCAAGATGTTTTTGAAATTTTTGAAAAATCTGAAAAAGATCCTAGTGAACTTTTTCAAACTGCTCAAAGTCTCAGAGAACAGCATAAAGGTAAAACTGTTAGTTTTTCAAAAAAAGTGTTTTTTAATTTAATTAATTTGTGTAAAGATACATGTTCTTATTGTACGTACAAAGCTGAGCCAAATGAATCAAAATTATCATTGATGTCAAAAAATAGTGTTCTAGAATTGCTTTCACTTGCAAAAAAGTTCAACTGTGTTGAAGCATTATTTGTCACTGGAGAGAAACCAGAACAAAAGTATGATGAGGCAAAAAAATGGCTTAAAGAAAATGGTTTCTCTAGCACTGTTGAATACCTGGTTTATGCATCAGAGATGGCCATCTCAAAAGATCTTTTCCCTCACACAAATGCTGGTAATTTAACAAAGTCAGAAATGAGAGAATTGCAAAAAACTAATCCTAGCATGGGCCTCATGTTGGAAAACGTGAGTGATCGCCTTACACAGAAAGGAATGCCTCACCATTTGGCTTCAAGTAAAAAACCACAAAATCGATTACATGTGCTTCAGGATGCAGGGGAATTAGGAATTCCAATGACTACCGGATTACTCATAGGGATTGGTGAAACTCCTATTGAGATAATTGAATCTATTTTTGCTATAAAGAATCTTAATGAAAGATTCTCAAATATTCAGGAAGTCATATTACAAAACTTTCAACCAAAACTCGATACTAAGATGAAAAACTTTCCATCAGCACAAGAAAATTACTTCAAAATTGTTGTGGCATTAACAAGAATAATTATGCCCAAAATGAATATCCAGATTCCTCCTAATTTGTCTCCTAATTCATATCAGAGTTTTTTATCAATTGGAATTAATGATTGGGGCGGAATTTCACCACTTACACCCGATTATGTGAATCCTGAATTTCAATGGCCTGAAATTAATAATATTGAGCAATATACCAATAATGCTGGTTTTAATTTAGAATGTAGGTTTCCTGTATATCCAGAATTTTTTTCATTTTTAAATACACAGCTCAAAGAAAAAATCGCTTGCCTGAAAACTGAACAGGGTTTCGTTAAAGAGGATTATTGGCGATGACACTACAAATTGAAAGATTAGATAGTTTATTGAAAAATGCCGACCCTTTAATTGCAAATACTTTAGATCGTGCTTTGGCAGAAAAAGAAATTTCTGAAAAGGAGGCATCTAGGCTATACTATGCTGAAGGTGTAGACTTTCATTTAGTTGGGATGGTGGCAGATGAGCTTAGAAAAAGAAGGATAGGGAATTTGGTAACGTATGTTGTAAATCGAAATATCAATTTTACAAACGTCTGTATCAAGCAATGTGGATTTTGTGCATTTAGTAGGGACTTTAGAGAAGAAGAAGGATATTTTTTACCAATAGAAGAAATCGTTAGGAGGGCAAAAGAAGCATACAGTTTTGGAGCAACTGAAGTCTGTATTCAAGCAGGCTTACCGCCAGATATGGATGGGCATCTATACGAAGATGTTTGTAGAGCCATTAAGACAGAAATTCCAGACATCCACATACATGGATTTTCTCCCGAGGAAGTTCTCTATGCTTCCTCATTATTAGGAATACCAATTAGAGAATATTTAATCAGACTAAAGGAAGCAGGTGTCGATACACTTCCTGGAACTGCTGCAGAGATTTTGAATCAAAAAATGAGAGACAAGATTTCTCCTGGAAGAATTAGCGTTAGTGATTGGGTAGAGGTGATTTCAACAGCTCATAAACTAGGAATTAACACTACTTCAACAATG
>JAEHKV010000015.1 GCA_016838845.1 Nitrosopumilales archaeon
CATGGAAAAACACTTTCTCTGTCTCAACAAAAATCAGCAATAAAACTACATAATGTGTTAGGTTTAGGAGAAGTATTTTCATGGACAAAGGTTACAGGACGTGATTCTAAAACAATGAAGTCTCTTTCTTTGATGCTTGAGGGTGATTGCATTATTAATGGTCATACTGCAGGCGCCTCAGGGAAAAAGCTAAATGCCTACATTTCATCAGGCATCCTGTCATGTCACGAACCTATTGATTTTGATCAGGTGCTAGAAAGATTACGACTTGGGATGTGGATTATGATTCGTGAGGGATCAATTCGACGTGATCTAAAAGAGATCATGACTAAAGTTTTGTCAAATGGTACCTACATAGACCGATTGATGTTTTGCTCAGATGGTCTTGATCCTTTTGATTTAGAAAATTATGGCCACATTGATCATTGTGTACGGGAAGCTATTCAAAATGGTGTAAATCCAATTGATGCATTCACCATCGCATCAAAAAACTGTTTTGATTATTATAACATGGGAAAGAGCCTTGGTGGAATTGCACCTGGAAAACTAGCTGACATTTTAGTTTTTGATGATTTGACTAGCATTAAACCAAGAAAAGTTTTCGTTGGTGGCAAACTTGTTGCATCAAATGGTAGTATTGTTAAAAAAATCAAGAAAAAATCTATTCCCAGTTGGATTAAAAAAACAGTAAAGCTTTCAAAAAAATTCTTAGAAAAAGATTTTTTTATAAAATCTAAATCACCAAATGTTTCTGTAAATTCAATTAAACTTTCAACTGAGATTATTACAAAACTCGACATCATAGACCTTAAAACAAGGAATGGAAATGTTATGCCCTCGTTCGATAAAGATGTCTGGAAAGTAGCTGCATTCGATAGAACTTTTGGTACAAATAAACATGTAATTGGATTTTTGAATAACTTTGGTCCACAAATTGGTGCATTCGCATCTACTT
The DNA here is from genome assembly GCA_016838845.1 of Nitrosopumilales archaeon. Taxonomy (GTDB): domain Archaea; phylum Thermoproteota; class Nitrososphaeria; order Nitrososphaerales; family Nitrosopumilaceae; genus DRGT01. The sequence goes on from JAEHKV010000015.1 coordinate 956, forward strand.
GGTGTTTTCACGAAAATGATTTGATTGTGATTGGTTCCAATGAAAAAGATATGGCAGTAGCTGCAAATCACCTAATCAAAACACAAGGTGGATTAGTAGCTATAAAAGATGGTAAACCTTTGTCATCACTTTCATTACCATTTGGAGGAATCATTTCAACAGATTCATTTGAGAAAGTATCCTCATCTTTTTCAACATTAAATAATTCAATAATAGATGCCGGTTCAAAATTTAAAAGACCACATCTAGTTCCACTTTTCTTGCCATTTTTAGCACTTCCATCAATTAGAATTCTTCATTCTGGAATTGTTGATATCAAAAAAAGATCTTTTATCCCTCCAATCAATTAAGTAATAAAGGGGTATTCTCCGCATTCAAATTGAATTATGGCATCAATTCAACAAACACCACAGGGACCTGTATTGGTTCTAAAGGAAAGTGCTCTTCAGCAAAAGGGTAAGGATGCCCAGGAAAACAATATCACAGCTGCAAAACTTGTAGCCGATTTAGTCAAATCTAGCTTGGGCCCACGTGGTTTAGATAAGATGTTGGTTGATCCTTTAGGCGATGTTACTATTACAAATGATGGAGCTACTATTCTCAAAGAGATTGATGTTCAGCATCCCGCAGCAAAAATGATGGTTGAAATAGCAAAAACAATAGATAATGAGGTCGGGGACGGAACTACCTCTTCTGTTATTTTTGCAGGATCCTTGCTTGGTAAGGCACAAGATCTTCTCAAAAAAGACGTTCATTCTTCTGTAATAGTGGAAGGATATCGAGAAGCATCTGCAAAAACTCTTGAAATTCTTTCGGAGATATCTATGAAAATACAACCTGATGATAAAGAATCACTTCTTAAGATTTGTAAAACA
>JAEHKV010000016.1 GCA_016838845.1 Nitrosopumilales archaeon
GAAAACTTTCATGCAATCTCATAATTCTAGTTTATGTATAATAGTTTCTAGGTAGTGGACCGAGAGGGAATTGAACCCTCGACATCCGCGTTGCGAACGCGGCATTATACCACTAAACCATCGGCCCTTCTCTTACACAATTAGTTCAGTTTTTATTCATTTACTTAACGCATAATAGCCCGCGAAACATGAAACTTCTTGATGACATATGACGCATTGATAACCAACTCTCATGTCATATTGCCCCAAGGAATTCTTGACAAAAACATCATTGTTGACGATGGTAAAGTTGTTGGTTTTACAAATGACACTCCATCATGTGACACAAAAATTAATGGCCAAGGACTAGTATCAATTCCTGGGCCAATAGATACTCATGTTCACTATGGAGTATACTCACCAATTGACAAAGCCGCAACAACTGAATCACATGCAGCAGCAATCGGTGGAATAACAACAATGATGAGAATGCTAAGATTAGGTGATTCTTATAAAAAATCTTTAGAACCACAACTTTTGGCAAGCTCAAACTCTCACTATATCGATTATGCAATTCACGTATCCATATTTACAAAACAACAAGCAGATGAAATGCAATTTTGTGTTGAAAAAGGAATTACCTCGTTCAAGCTTTACATGAATTTGGGTTCTGATGTTGGACATGTCTACATGGACATGGATCCAGGACAATCAATATTGAAAGAGGCTAAGGTTGAGGTTAATGAAGAAATTGTTCGAAGCGTTGTTGAAAATGCTGCCAAACTTGGTTGTCCTGTTCTAGTTCACGCAGAAGATTATGAATCATGTTCTTGTGGAATTAAAACTGCAAAAGAAAAGAAGAAAGATGGTCTTTCTGCATGGTCCGAGAGTAGATCTCCAGACTCTGAAGTAAAGGCAATACAAACAGTTTCAAAAATTGCAAGAGATTGTAACTGTACACTATATTTTGCTCATATTGGTTCTGCTGGTGCACTAGAACAGATTAAACAAGAGAGGCAAAATGGAACTAAAATTTTCGTGGAAACCTGCCCTCATTATTTGACATTATCATATGAGAGGCAAAAGGGATATTTGGCAAAGGTTATGCCTCCAATTAGAACTCGAGAGGATATTTCTTCTGTTTGGCAGGCAATAAAGGCGAATCAAGTAGATACCATTGGTACCGACCACGTTGCAAATCAGCTTGGGTTGAAACTTGGAGGAGATGATGTTTGGAGTGCTCTAGCAGGATTTCCAGGAATTGGGACGATATTACCAATTATGCTAAGTGAGGGAGTCAATAAAGACAGAATTACCTTAGATCAATTAATTCGACTAACAAGCATGAACGCTGCAAAAATTTTTGGCATGTATCCAAAAAAAGGCACTCTTGAGAAGGGATCAGATGCTGATGTCACTCTAATAGATTTGAAAAAGGAAAAGAAGGTTACAACTGAGCTTTTTGGCGGTTTTTCAGATTATGTTGTATATGATGGCTGGAATCTTAAAGGTTGGCCAGTTAAAACAATAGTACGTGGAGAGTTAATAGCTGAAGATTTTGAAGTGTTAGGTAAATCTAACCACGGAAAATTAGTTGAAAGAAAGTAGTTTCACTGTATACACATACATGCATTTTACATGCATTATACGTACACTATACGTACACCACATTATCTATGATTATAATGATAATAATATCATAACATTGTACTACTTTTAAATACGATACAAAAACTTGATTCCGTGACAACTGTTGAAACGAGTAACAATAATGCTAGAAGAAGAACTTGTAAGAAAAATAAGATGGGAACAAGCAAAACTTCTTCAGAATAGCACTTCCTCAGTTAGTTTTTCTCAAGTTTTGAGCCAATATCTAAACCAAGGCCTAAAAAACGGACGACATTGAAAAGATTGTTTACTCTAAATTCTCTAATTCAAGCATTAACAAAAACAGTTGATTCTAAAATTCGAATATGTCTTGGATGTGGAAGTGCGGAAACCATCAAAAATGAGAGAACCATCATATGCAGAGATTGTGGACATATTAGATTTTTTCAAGTTTCGAGTGAATATGTTACCAAAGGTCTAAAAAACGGGAAAAAATGAGCTAAATAGTGTTGGAAGAAAACAAGTTTTCAGGCAGTGCAGATGCCATAAAAAAATTAGAAGATGAATTAAAGGGAAACTATCACGCATTAAATGAATTAAGACAATTGAATCTTCTCATCGAGTATTATGATGAAAAACTTGCAGACAAAACAATTCAATTAGAAAAATCAAATAAAGAACTTCAAAAACAAACTCAACGTGCTGAGCATTTAGCCAAAATAGGAGAACTGGCATCAAGTCTTACTCATAATTTGAGAAACCCACTCGGAGTTATCTCAAGTACAGTGAAAATAATTGAGGCCACTTCGAAAGACACCTTGGATGAGAAAACGTTATCTCGACTTTCTCAAATTACAGATTCTACTACTAATATGTCACATCAGATAGAAGAAGTTCTAAATTTTGTGAGAGAAAAACCTCTTGATATGGAGACGATTTCATTGTCAGAACTTTTCAAGTCTTCAATAAACAATATAGGGACCACTGAAAGAGTCACCATTCATCTTCCTGACAATGAGATTTTACTTGAATGTGATCCTCCAAAACTAGAGGTTATTTTTATGAATTTGATTACCAATTCGATTCAAGCAATTGAAAACACAGGAGATATTCACATCAGAACTACTGAAGACTCTGGAACAGTCACGATTGAAATTGAGGATTCAGGTCCAGGAATCCCCTCTGAATTGTTACCAAAAATCTTTGATTCACTCTTTACAACAAAGGCTGCAGGCACTGGATTAGGATTAGCGTATTGCAAAAGCACTGTAGAACAACACAATGGAACATTAACTGTTAAAAATAATCCAACCACTTTTACAATAAAATTTCCAACTAAGTCATAATTTCAAACTTGCCGTTTGTTTTTGCCTTGTAAATCACGTCAGGCTTTCTAGTAAAAATTCCAACCTCCATCACGCCTGGCATTTGTATAATTTTTTGAGCAAGTGTTTTTGGAGATTTTATGATTCCAAAGTCACAATCTAAAATGACATTTCCATTTTCTGTATGGAACGGATAGCCCCTTTCTAGCGTACGCAATTTTGGTTTTCCTTTAAGCTTTTTGATTGACTTGATGACAGTATTTCTTGCAAGAGGATGTACCTCTACAGGAACTGGTCTATTGAAATGTTTTACAAATTTAGATTTGTCAGCCATGATTACAACCTTTTTTGCCGAGTTTATCAGAATGTTTTCTCGAAGTAATGCACCACCCCCCCCTTTAATCAAATTTTTTTGTGAATCAATTTGGTCTGCACCATCAAATACTACATCGATGTGATCAACTTGATCAGCACCAAGCAATGGAATTCCTCCTTCTTCCGCAACTAATTTTATTTGAAGTGATGTGGGCACACCCTTAATCTGAATTTTTTTTGATTTGATGAATAATGAAAGTGATTTTACAAATGCAGTTGCTGCTCTTCCACTACCAAGACCTAAAACATATCCATCTTTTACAAACTTTAATGCATCGGTTGACAATGCCGCTATGGCACTGTCAAATGACAATCACTCCACCTCAGCTTGCTCTAATCTGGAGAGCGCCTTGATTATCTCTCCTTTAATTTTAGTAAGATCATCTTCGTCTTCTTCAATTTTTTCTTCATCAGGTAATGTTACCGCTGGTTTTGGCACACTTTCTTGTGGTGTGGGTGGTGTGAACTCTGGAGTAACTTGTTGACTAGGTGTTTCTGACTTTATTTCAGGAATGGACGAAGTTGTTTGAATAACTTCAATTTTTTCTGGAACTTTTTGTTCTGGTTTTGGAATCTCTTCAACAATCTCCGTTTTTGGTGGAGTTGGTTTTGGTTCAAAGAATGGGAACTGTGGTGTTTTTGCTGATATTTCAGTAAGTGTTGTTAATTCTACAGGGTTTACAGGTTCTGGTGTAGAAACCTGAATTGTTGGAACACTAACTTGCGGTCTTGGTTTTTCTGGAAGACTATCTTCAATTGCAACTTTTTCTTTACTTTTTTGCTTTGGCTTGGGTGATTCTTTTTCAGGAATTTGTGAATTAGCAATTGTAATCTTTGATGATAATTCATACAAACTCTTGTCAAGCTGTGACAATTTTTGATCCATTAGTGTAATCAACCCCTCTCCTACAGGACCAAGGTCAGGGTGTTTGCTTGCAGCCTCTAGTTTATCGATTTTGGCCAGAATTATCCCAAATTGATATTGATATCTAGATAGTAATTTGTCTCGCTGAATTTTACCAAGGCCAGCGTCATTTTGATAAAGACGGGTTATTGTTTTTGTAAGGATTTCTCTTTCAATTTGTAAGGAATTAATTTGATTTTTGATGTTGGAATTTGCGCCTAGGCTTGCAAGTTGTGACTTATTTCTAGGGAATTTTTTAACTGCTACTGCTGTACACACACCTGCGATGGAGCTTAGAAAAAGTACAATTTCTTGCATTTAGGTATACCATTTGATCCATGAGTACTTTCTAATTTTAGCCTCGGGAAAACCACAACTTGCACATCGGTGGTGACGCTTGTGAAAAGAGTTTTTTCCACATCTTCTACATCTGATGTGAACCTTTTTCCTTGTAAAACCCCCCATCGAAGTTGTTCCTTTTACCATGTCTAATCACTCACTTTGGTGGTGGTGATATCATCACCACATTATCTCCTCGTACAACAATGGTACCAAGACTTATTGAATCGCCCTCAGAAGGGATCTCTTCTGTGTGGTCGAGTAGCAGGTTCATGTGTTGGTCAAAACCAAGCAAGTTTCCTCGAAGTGTCTTGTTGCCTTTGAGCTTGATCAAGACTACTTTGTTAATGCTCTCATCCAATACTTTTACTGCCATATCTACGGACATTTACTTCACTTATTAGCGAGTGTAATGGGGGATTATATTAAAATTTCATTGGTGTAAATTAGGATTTTTAACAGTAAGGCAAGTTTGACACTTTTTTGCAAGGTTATTCACGATTTCTGATAACATCTTTGCTCCTTTTCCCTTCGTTGATTTTCTAGGATCACCCCATATACCATTTTTTGTAGCAGCAGGAAAGGATTTTGTAGCTAATTTTTTTAGTTTAGAAATTTCTTTTTCATTTAACCCCTCAGTCGTAAGTCCTTTTTTTGCAAACCTCATTTTTGCCTTATTTGACACAGCAAGCATTAGACTAGTTTCTGATAATCCTGCATGATCAAAACGACTTTTCATAAAATTCCAATATGAGAGAACAAACACACGTATTTTTCCCTTTGATATCTTTTTTACTTTCTTACTGAGATTAATCAGAGCCCTTTGATTCCCATAATGACCATTAATAACAAAAATCGTTTTAATTCCATTACTAGATAACGATATACACACATCAATTAGCAATTTTTGTAACGTTGATGACTTGAGACTTACATTAAAGAAAGGAGCATGTTCAAAAGAGACCCCATAGTCTATTGTGGGAAATAGTAAAAAATTCTTCTTCTCTGCTAGCCTCGACGCAATCTCAGTAACTAGGTCTGAGTCGGTAGATACAGGAAGATGAGGACCATGCTGCTCTAGGGAGCCTATAGGAATTATCGCCACCTGTTTTTTCTTTTTGATAATTTTTCTGAGATTGGGATCTAATTGATCTTTTACTACTACCATGATTTCACTTGGATTTTATGTGAACTTTTCTCCAGCGAACATCCAACTTATTCTCAAGATGCATCTTTACTGCTTTTAACAAAGTTAGGGCTTCAAGCTTTTGACCACACCTTCCAATGTCATCAATTGTATCGTTAGGATCAACTTTGAATGAATCTTGGAAAATTATTGGTCCTTGATCAAGATTTTCGGTAACATAATGAGCTGTCACACCAATAATCTTAGTTCCTCTTTCATATGCCTGTGCATAAGCTAGTGCTCCAGGAAATGCCGGAAGAAGAGAAGGATGAATGTTGATGATTCTCTCTGGGTAGCGCCAAACAAAGTTAGGAGTAAGAATTCTCATGTACCGTGCAAGAACAATTAGGTCAATATCATATTTTTTGCAAATTTTGATAAAGCTTTTTTCAGCTTTATCTTGGCTGCGTTCTTGAACCAGAACAAAAGGAATTTTTGCTTTTTTTGCAGTTGTCGAAAGCGTTTTTTCAGTGCCTACAATAACAGAAATTTTCCCTTTTAATGATTTTTTTGATTTTAGAATTGTTTCAAGACAATGAGCCTCTTTTGTTACAAATATGGCAATCTTTTTCTGAGCACTAAGTTCGTGATGTATACTGACTTCCATTCGTTGCTTCTTTGCTATCTTTTGTAAATCACTATCAAATTTTTTTACATTGATACTTTTTGTAAATGAAACTTCAAGATACATTCCAAAAAGTCCTTTCATAACATTTTGATTTACTTTTTCAATGTTAGATCCCTTTTGAAATACAAAATTTGTAAAAGTGGCAACTATTCCTTCTCTATCTTTTCCAACTACTGTTATTCCAATGATTGTCTTTTTCACGACGGTTTTTGAAGATCATACCTTATTAATGCTTAAAATATTCTGCAGAAAATTTCATGAGGTTATGCGGAAGGTGGGATTCGAACCCACGAACCCCTAAGAGACAGGGTCCTAAGCCCTGCGCCTTTGACCAGGCTTGGCAACTTCCGCAACGCAACTGCCTTTAAACACAAATTTATCTATTGTTGATAGACATCATGGCAAAATTATTTGGAACAAATGGAATTCGTGGAGTTTTTGGTGATGATTTAACTTTAGATTTTATTCATGACATCACTTTGTCTATTGCAACATATTTCAAACAAGGACCAATCATTGTAGGATATGATGGTCGTCATTCTAGTCATACAATTGCCAAAGTTGTTTGCTCTGCATTGAATTATTGTGGATTAGATTGTAAAAATGCAGGACTTGTTCCAACACCATGTTTAGAATTTGCAACAAAAAGTCTTGGTTATAAAGGAGGAATAATGATCACTGCATCACATAACCCCCCACAATACAATGGAATAAAGCCAGTTGCAAGTGATGGTGTTGAAATCTCTCATGAGGATGAATTACTAGTTGAAGATATTTACTTTAACAAAAAATGGCAAAACTCAACTCAAAATTATGGTATTACTACAATAGAAGATAGGACTCTAGAAACCTACCTGAATGGAGTTAAATCTCAAGTTGATGTTGATAGAATAATTTCAAAAAAATTCAAAATAGTATTGGATTTGGGGAATGGAGCGCAGGCAGATGTCGCACCAAAATTTTGTCAAGAATTAGGCTGTGATGTGAAAACCATCAATGAAAAAATTGATGGCAATTTTTCTGGTCGTGGATCTGAACCAACCCCTGATAACCTCAAAGAATTATCTAAATCTGTTTTGAATAATCACGCAGATCTTGGTGTAGCTTTTGATGGAGATGGCGATCGAAGTTTGTTTTGTGATGATAAGGGGCAAATTTTAACAGGCGACAAATCGGCATTACTTTTATCAAATTTCCTTTTGGGAAAAAACCCTGGCTCAACTATCGTTACTTGTTTGAATTCTGGTTCCAACATTGAGAGTCTGGCTGAAAAAAACAACGGCAAAGTTATCAGAACTAAAGTTGGTAGTGTTGAAGTTTCTAGGAAGATGGTTCCAATTGATGCTTTGATTGGTTTTGAAGAAAATGGGGGTTTCATGTATGGAAAACATAATCAAGTTAGAGATGGAGTGATGACATTGGCGTTGATTCTTGATTTACTGGCTTTATCTGGTAAAACAATGTCAGATGAAGTTGAATCACTTCCTCCATCGTTTACAACAAAAGATAAAATTTCATGTTCATTGGATGACGCAAAAAAAATTATTGAAACTCTAAAACAACAACATCCAACTGCTGACACTTTTGATGGAATCAAAATTACACTTGATGAAAAAAATTGGGTTATGATCAGACCCAGTGGGACAGAACCTATTGTAAGAATTTATGCTGAATCTAGTTCACAAAAAAGACTTGATGATCTCATGTCAGAATACATTCAAAAAATAAAATCAATTATTTCCCGATAACATATTTAAGACCAATTGGAAGCATGGAAGGAATGATGATGATCTCACAGGGTGATGAAAATGGCTAAGCCTTATTATGTAAAATTCCAAACTCCGGAAGAACTTGTAAATCCAATTTATGAGGCTCTTAGAGTTGCAACTCAAAGTGGCAAAGTTCGAAAGGGAACAAATGAAGCTACAAAAGCCATTGAACGTGGTATAAGTAAACTAATTATCATTGCTGAAGATGTTGAACCACCGGAGGTTGTTGCTCATTTACCCATTCTATGTGAGGAACAAAATACAGCTTATGTGTTTGTTCCAAGCAAACAAGAACTTGGAAAAGCATTAGGTATTGATATTACATCTGCAGCCGCTGCAATTTTAGATTCTGGCGATGCACAACATATAGTTGATCAAGTTGTATCATCCATCTCTAAAATCAAAGGTGGCAAGTCTGATCAATGAGCACAAAAACTGCATCAGTCACTCAAGCTGAGGTAATACAAATAGTTGGTAGAACTGGCATTGCTGGTGAAGTAATTCAGGTTAGAGTAAAAATTCTAGAAGGAAACGACAAAGGACGTATTCTTACAAGGAATGTCAAAGGATCAATTAGAATAAATGACATCCTCATGCTTAGAGAAACAGAACGAGAAGCCAAAAAGATAAGGTAGATGATTGAATATGAGTCTTTTAGTCAAACCATGCAGTTTTTGTGATAGACCAGTTTCCAAAGGTTCTGGTTCCATGCTTGTGAAAAATGATGGGACAGTTTTTTGGTTTTGTTCATCAAAATGTAAAAAAAACATGCTTGTACTCAAACGAGACCCTAGGAAATTAAAGTGGACAAAAAAACATGTCAAAGGCGGAATTAGAAAGAAATAGTCTTGGCAGAACAAACATTGATAGTATTAAAACCAGACGCAGTAGAACGAAATCTCATCGGTGAAATTTTATCAAGATTTGAAAAATCAAATTTTTCAATTGTGAAATTACAAAAACTGAATTATTCTAAAGAGATGGCTGAATCATTTTATTCGGCTCATAAAGAAAAACCCTTTTTCGGTGAACTTGTATCGTATATTTCCTCAAGTCCAGTTGTCGCTGCAGTACTTGAAGGAGAAAATGTCATAGAAAAAGTTCGTGAAATTAATGGTGCAACAGATCCAAAAAAAGCCGCAAAAGGCTCAATTCGAGGGGATTTTGGAGTTAGCATAACAAAAAATACTGTTCACGCGTCAGATTCTCCGCAAAGTTTTGAAAAGGAAGTGAAAGTAGTATTTCCGTGATCAGTGTTGAAAATAAGACAACCAATTGTGGTAGTACTTGGCCACGTAGATTCTGGAAAAACATCAATTCTTGATAAAATTAGAGGTACTGGAGTTCAAGAAAGAGAAGCAGGTGGAATAACACAACACATTGGTGCTAGCTTTCTTCCAACTGAAACTTTGAAGAACATTTGTGGGCCACTTTACAAAAAGTTAGAAGAATCTGAACATCAAATACCTGGCATATTAGTAATTGACACACCAGGACACGAAGTATTTACCAATCTACGAGCACGTGGTGGATCTGCTGCTGACATCGCAATCTTGGTAGTTGATGTTAATCGTGGATTTCAGCCACAAACAAATGAGAGTTTAAAGATTTTGGAAAGTCGTAAAGTTCCTTTTGTGGTTGCACTTAACAAGACAGATCAGCTCTCTGGATGGAGGCCAACTGAAACTAATTTTATTTCTCAAGCCATCAAAGAACAAGACCAATTTATCCAAACAACACTTGATGAGCAAATCTATAATGTGGTTGGATCCCTTTCAGTTCTTGGATATCAATCTGAAGCATTTTGGAGAGTAAAAGACTACAAAAAGGAGATAGCAATAGTTCCAGTCTCTGCCAGAACAGGAGTTGGAATTCCTGAGCTTCTTACCGTTCTAGTTGGCTTAACACAACAATACCTGCAGAAAAAACTTGATCAGGAACAAAAACCTCCCCGAGGAATTGTTTTAGAAGTAAATGATGAGGTTGGTCTGGGACCAACAGCTAATATTATTCTAGTTGATGGTTCACTAAACAAGGAAAATACAATTCTTGTTGCAAAAAGAGATGGTGTCATTATAACAAAACCAAAGACAATTCTTCTTCCAAAACCACTCGATGAGATGCGTGATCCTAGAGATAAATTCAAGCCAGTAGATGAGGTGCATGCTGCAGCTGGAGTAAAAATTGCATCACCTGATCTTGATGGGGTATTGCCTGGCAGTACAGTCTATGTTGCAGCCAACGAATCTGAAATCTCACGATTTAAAAAAGAAATTGAGGCTGAGATGGCTTCTGTCTTTATCGACCAAGAAACCTCAGGAGTCACTTTGAAATGTGATACCATTGGTTCCCTTGAAGCAATAACTGAAATGCTAAAGCGTGAGCAAATTCCTATTGCAAAAGCTGACATCGGTCCAGTGAATCGTCGTGATGTTGTTGGGGCAAAAGCAATCAAAGAAAAAGACAGACATCTTGGCGTAATTCTATCATTCAATGTAAAGATATTGCCTGATGCAAGAGAAGAATCTGATACCAACCACATCAAAATATTTGAGGAGAATGTAATCTATAATTTAATTGACAATTACACTAAATGGGTCACAGAAGATACTGCTCATGAAGAGGATGCAATATTTGCCGAATTTACTCCAATTGCCAAGTTTACCTTTCTCAAGGGATATGTGTTTAGAAATAATGATCCTGCTGTATTTGGAATTAGAGTTGATGTTGGAACACTGCACCAAAAGGTTCAGTTTATGAGAACTGATGGAAAGGAGATTGGTAAAATTCACCAACTTCAGGATGGAGGTAAAACAATTGAATCAGCTGACACCGGCAAGGAGATTGCTTGCTCTGTACAGAGAATCACCATTGGAAGACAAATTTCTGAAGAGGATGTTTTTTACACCCTCCCTTCATCGAGTGAGGCAAAACAACTTCTCAAAAAATTCTCACACAAGCTTAGTTCTGAAGAGTTCAATCTACTCAATGAAATAGTTGAGATTCAGAGAAAAAAAGATCCTGCTTATGGATATTGATATTGGCGAAATTTTTCAGAGATAAATTTGAGAAACAAGCTAGGAGAATATATGAATAGATTACTCGGGTGTTTTTTATTATCTGTCTTTTTGACGTCTGCTCTAATTCTTAGTCTTAATTTTGACCCAGTTTTTGCCGAAGATAAAGAAATTTCTTCAAAAATTTTTTCTTTTGAAAACACATCAATTATTCAATTTACCAACCAAGGTACTGAAGATCTTAAATCATTTCGGATTTGGTTAACAGATTTTTCAGTTAAATCAGTCAAATCTGAAACTGGTTGGTCAGTCCAAAACACACCTGAACAGGTTCTTATTTTCACCGCTATTGAGCCACTCAAGTCTGGCGAAAAAGTAAAGTTTGGAATCAAAACTGATACACCAAAACCAGACATCAACTGGAAAGGAATAGATCAAGAAGGAACCCTAATTGCCAGTGGTAAAGCGCTGTCAGAACCAATTTCAACTACTCTTTCACCAGGAATTCTTCCTGAATCCAATTTTAGAATAATTCCAGAAAATCCAAGTGTTGGATCAACAATACGTGTTACTGGTGATAGTTTTGTGTCAAATTCGAATCTTAAATTATTTTTAAATGAAAATAAACTCAAATCTTTTCAAACTGATGAAAACGGACATTTTATGTTAACAATACAAATCTCACAAAATCAAAATCCTGAACGAATAAATTTCATTATTAAAGATCAGCAAGGAAAAGACAAAACAATAAGTCTCCAATTAAATGAAGCAAAAGAAAAAATTTCAATTTCGGAAATCTCTCATCTAACAGCTTCACTAATTTCTGATCAGTTTTATAGAGACGAAAAACTTGAAATTTCTGGGTCTGCTAAACCTGCAAGTACAATTACCTTAAGTATAAAGAATTCATTAGGCGAATTTTTCTTAACTGATACCATAAATGTAGATTCTAAAGGAAATTGGCATTATTCCCTAATTATTCCACCTGACACATCACTTGGTGCATACACACTAGAAATTAATGATGGAGTTGACACAATCATAAAAAACTGGAGTGTAGATTTAGCAAAAAAGATCCATATTTTTCCATCTAAACAGAAATTCACATTTGGTGAGGTACTAATATTCAACGCAACAGCTAATCCAAATGAAAATATTAAAATTATTTTAGAGGATCCTCAGGGACGCACTGTTCTATCAGATAATTTTAGGGTATTAGGTTCCAATCATTTTGAAATAAAATATCAAACTCAATCTACAAGTATTGCTGGAACCTATACTTTATTTGCATTTCAAAATAATGAAGTAGAAATTGTCACTGTAGGTTTGGATGAATTTCCAAAAAATGAACTTTCTGCAAAAATGGATAAAGTAAATTATAAAATAGGAGAATCAGCGTTGATTGCTCTAACTGGACAACCTTCAAAAGCTTTAGAATTTTTAATTGAAGATCAAAACAGCTTTGAAAAGTTTAAGGAAACTATAACGCTTGGATCTGATGGAAAGAAAAATTATCACTTAAACTTAGAACTCATCCCAGGAATTTATAATGCTGTTATTTCTATGAGTGACCACCAAACAACAGAAGTATTTACAGTTGGATTACAACCAAGCTTTCTTGAAATTGATTTAGAAATAGCAAAAAAAGTTTACAGTCCTGGCCAATCCATATTGGTCCTGGGAAAATCTGCATCAAATTCGGCAGTTGATTTGTTATTAATTAATCCTGAAGGCAATTTAATAAAAAAGAGTGAATCATTCACAAATTCACAGGGTAACTTGTTTTTGGAAGATACTTGGATCCCATTTGACGCCACATTTGGTAAATGGGTTTTCCGAGCTGAAAGTGGTCCTTTTTCTACAAATATTGAATTTCTAGTTACTCCAGAACAGGAAGAAATTTGGGTTGGTGTAACTGATATCTATTCTACACTAACTGCAAAATTTGTGACAATAGAGGGTGTTGGGGCTGCTGAACATTCCTTCAAAATCACTGTTAGTGATCCTGAAGAACAAAATATTTGGGAATCATCAATTATCACAACAAAAGATGGAGAATTTAGACTGTTATGGGAAATTCCAAAAGACGCCGTATCTGGAACTTACTCTGTAACAGTTGACGACTTGAATGGCAACACAGCAAGTACTACATTCACTTTGTAATTTTTTAAATATTTTAGAATTTTTAAGTATTAATTTTGTAAATGCCAGATCTTGATTGTGATTTTTTTACTATACCATCATATTTGATAGAAATTGTTAACACACCAAAATATAGTACTTAGTCAAAGCTCATTTCACACTGGTTTTTATTTGAGACTATTACGATAAAAATTTCAAAGAGTTACAGAAATGAATAAACTAAAAAGTAAACTAGTAAAAAAACTAACCAAAAAAACCATTAATGAGGGTGTTCGGATTTGTATTGATTGTGGTAGCATCTTAACATTAATGGAAAAAACTCGACTTAGATGTAAAGAATGCGGTGCTACAAGACGCATCAACAATAATGAATTCTAATAATTGATACTGAATCTTCCAGACCTAAGAAAAATAATCGTTAATTCTGACGAACAAACACAGAATCTAATTCCCTGCTGATCATTTCATCTATTTTAAGAGCTTTAGAAAGTAGATTGTTTACAACAGCTGAAATACTAACCTGCCTGTTATCATCCAACATCATTTCTGTCTGTTTATTTCTTAACATCCAGATAAGTTTCTCATCAAGCGATATTGTTACTCTCTTCTTCATCCTCTGATCTCTTCCATGGTCTGATAGGCACATACATTCTAGTTTGGCTTCCAATCATACCCATATTATGTTGGAAAAGACCATAAGTAGGTGGGAATTTTTTGTGATAAATCAGTTCCAAAATGGAAAAATACGAAAAAATTCTTGTCTCTAATTGTTACTTTTCTTTATCTATGAAACCTGAACAATTCCATTCATCCAAGGATGAACCATGCAGTAATAGTCAAATTCGCCTGCTTCTTCAAAAGTATGAGAGAATGTATCTCCCGCCATGAACAAACTGCTATCAAAGTTTCCATCGGGTCCATCTGCGGGCATACCGCTGGTGACAGTGTGGGCTGCTGTGTCATCATTGTTCCAAATTACTTGTCCTCCAACCGCAATTACAACCTCATATGGAATAAAGCATTCATTTGTTTCCTCACAACCTGGAACCCCCGATCCTTCTGGTAAATTCACCTCAATTATTTCAGGTAATGTTTCTGATTCCATTGAAATCTCATCCAAAGGCTGTTGACTTGAAACAACCGAAACTTGTTCTTCTAATAATAAAGTAAATTCTTGCTGTTCAGTTTCTGGTTCTTGTGCAATCATTTCAGGAACATTTTTTTCAGGTTCTGGAGAAGGTGTTATTGAACTTATCATAGGTTCAGAATCTAATGATCGTGGTTGTGTAATGGCATCTGGCGAAACTGCAATTAGAGCTAAAACACTTAGTACTAAAAATGCTGTAACTCCAATTATCGGATATTCAATTTTCATAATCCTTGGTTCAACTGCCAATATTTTAAGATAAAAAATGATCCAAACTAGCTGATGGATATCCTGAAAATTAAGACGTCATAATCTACGTTAATATATTACACAAAGTAACCCCCACCAATAACATGGAACAAGGCACAGTAAAATGGTACAACCGTACTAAGGGCTATGGTTTTATCGAAAGAGAATCTGGTGATGATCTGTTTGTTCACAAATCAAACATCGATGGATTTTTACGAGATGGCGATAAAGTCGAGTTCGAAATTGGTGAAGGCCAGAAAGGACCAAATGCTGTAAATGTAAAAAAGGTAGAATAAACATTCTCAGGATTGTAGATTTAAGATCACTCTGTTTTTCTTAGACTAAAACCTCTTTTTTCAAATACAGTTTGTACTATTTTCTAGTTTGCATTTGTAGTGACCATGCTAGCCAAGGATTTGTCAATTTCATTAATTGCTAGTTTATCTCTTCCAATAAGATCAAACTTTTGTAGGATGGTTTCGAATATTTTTTCTTCCTCTATTTGTTCATTAACGAACCATTGAAGAAGTCCAAAAGTACTGTGGTCCTTTTGTTTTTGTGCAAGCTCGACCATTTTGTTTATAGCTCCAGTGACAACCTGTTCATTTTTTAATGCAGTTTTACAGATTGATTCAAGAGATTTGAAAGTTTTTGGCGGGGCTTTAACTTGAGGGATTACAGCTGGAACCCCCGCCCCATTTAGATAATGAACAAACTTCATCATGTGTAACCTTTCTTCATCCACATGCTGATAGAAGAAATTTGCTGCTCCTTCATAACCAGTAATCTCACACCAAGAACCCATAGCCAAATAGTAATTAGAAGCAAAGGCTTCCATCCCTATTTGATTATTCAAGGCCTTTATCATACTGCTTGATATCTTCATTCTTGAATGACTAGCATTCAACCTGATTAAATATTCTTCTTATCTGACACATAATTTCTAGTAATGAAATGTTATTTCAAAAACCTGTGAACAGTATTAATAATAAATATCTAACATTGAATAATCTTTAACAATGAATAATCTTGGACTACACTTTAATGTAGTGTGGAATAAATCATATTGAAAAGATCGGGCAAATTTGGATTTGAACCATTTTTACGAAAAGATTCAATTTTTGAATAAATGTGAAAAAGAACCGCATTACTAAGTTGCATATCTTGAATTATTTGTGGCTCAACACCGCATCCATATATGCTTCCTAATATTCCCTCTTGTGTAATTTGACTCATTTTACATCAGACCGTTAACAATGCTTTTTTGAACTCATCTACACTTCTTTGAAAACCACAGTGTCTGCAGGTATGCCAACATCGTGTTTTTAGTACCTGTAAGGACTCGTGATATCCTACAAGAATCATTCTACCTTCACATCTAGGACAGTACAATGGAAGTTGGATTTCTTTACTCATTTCAGAGTCAATTCTTCGCATCATGATAGTCTATACGACTGTTTTTGATATATCGACTATGGAAATTCCTCTGTTTTCATGATTCCATTTTGGTAAATTATGCTTCAATTCATAAATGCATAACCAAAGGCTTCTTCTATCATGACGCAGGTGTAAAAAATTGAAAAAAATTAATCTACTTCAATTATTTTTGTGGACATTTCGTAGAAATGAAAAAGATGTAGTAAATCTCTATAATGCCCTCTCAGATGTAATGAGATTAGCTACTACTGGCGATATGCTTAATTTTGGATACTGGGATGAAGAAATCAAAAATCCTATTGACGCCCAAATGGAACTTTGTAAAATTTTTGGAAGGTTGGCAGAATTGGAAACTGCCAAAAAAATAGTAGATGTAGGAAGTGGCTTTTCTGCACCAGCCATTCAATGGAAATCACAATTCAATTCTCTAGAAATTGCTTGCTTAAACATTAATTTCGATCAATTAAAACAATCGTCACAAATAATCAAAAAAACACTTGGTAACACAAATCATGATTCCCTTAATGGAATATATCTCCTAAATGCAACTTCAAACTCTCTTCCATTCGTAAATGAGTCATTTGATAGGATTTTGGTATTAGAATCTGCTCAACACATAAAGCCATTTGATATTTTTATTGCCGAATCAAACAGAATTTTAAAAAATGACGGGATTTTGGTTTTAGCAGTACCTGTTGTTAATGAGAGAATAGCTGCAAAAGTAAAACTTGGAATATTAGCTATGACCTGGCCTTCGGAACATTATACTATTGATTTCATAAAATCAGTTATTACTGATTGTGGGTTAAAAATTCTTGAAATACAAAAAATTGGCTCTAATGTGTACGAGCCACTTGTAAACTACTACATTGCAAACCGGAATTCATTAAAAAAAAGGATTTTATCTAAATATCCCTCTTATGTGGAGAAAATTCTTTTCAAATCTTTATTGAAAATGAAACAAGTCTCAGAAACAAATGTCATTGATTATATTTTGATAAAAAGTAGTAAGGAAAAAAACTAATAGATCCATTTTGGATCAAAAAATCAATTAAAAATTCTACCCTTCTTATGTTACGAAATCACCTAATACATAACAGGAACAAAGTCCATCTTTGCCCCATGAACGTAATGTTCAAAATCTGTACCATGTGTCAGGGTTTAGGATTTGGACTTGATTCTTTTTATTCAAATAGATAATGAATTTTAAATTAAACTGAAAGGGCCTACTCATCCCCCTCAGCCTCTCAGTATAGAACTGAAAGGACGAAAAACAATTTCCAATTTTAGTATAAAAGCCAAAAATATAGTTCTAAGTTAGAATTTTGTCAAAAGATCTGATCAATTCCTTTCATGCTTAGTGAAAACCAGCAGTTGGTAGTGTTAAGGAATTTTTCGAATGATCCATTTTGGCATAACTTTTCTTGAGAATTATTCCTCCCTGTTTATCATTAGATAACTCATAAAAAGAAGAGGAAGTTAACAGCGCTGATTTGGTAGCCATCCCACTCTAGAGATTCGAGTAGAGTAAAGCTATCTCCAATGGTTGCGGCGAATCTCCTGTTTTCTTCCTTTTTTTATTTTAGTAAATCTTGAAGAATAAAACCTAATGCTACTAAACCAGCTAGGATGAGAATTACCCATTTTTTCAATTGATATGAACTGCATAACTTTGATCGATAAAATTGTATGTTTGTCAAAAAAGAATAACACCAGTTCATATAATGAATTTTGTAATCTAAAAACATGGAAGAAAAGTCTAATGCAGAGATATTTGAAAAAATTGACTTTAGTAAATATCTCAATTGCTTAGCATGTAAGGAAAATGAGTTTTATTGTGATGAACATAAAGATGAAGTAGAACAAATTATACAAAATGCTTCCATGACTAACAAAAGGCTCTTTGATTAAATTTAGATTTAAAGATCTAGTAAATATCGCATCGTAACTGTTCCATCTTGCTTTATCTCCATTTGATGAAAAGTCGGGGCCTTAATTTCTACTTTAAAATTATGTTTTTTCAGGTCAATTGGTTCACCATAAATAGTAGATACAAGCTTGTATTCAGAATTTTTTGAAATTTTTACTGAGAATCTAGCAATTGCAAAACCTTTTGTGATCAGATTATAGTTTACTTCTTCGAGCCAATTCAGCAGTAAATATAGTAGGTTTTTGCCTTCTACTTCAAGTGTCTTTTGCTCCTTTTCTTGAATGGTTGTTTTGTCTAAAGTTATATCAACTACAGAATCTGCTGCTAAAGTAAATGCTTCTTCTAGCGTAGACCCAATGACTTCGATAAATGCATCCGTTGCATGTTCTAAGTATTTAATACTCAACTTCCCTATTGTGTGGCTTTCAGCTATTAATAGAATCTTACAAAAAATTACAGAAAAACGAATGTAATAATTATGAACGATTTATCATTTCTACGCGTATTTTTTAACTAAACATCCCATTGACCATTCCATGAAACTAGTCCAAAATAAATGCCAAAACTGTGATAAATTACACAACTGGGCAACTGCCTTTTGTTCTTTAAAATGTGCAGAAGAACTGTACTTTAAAGGAGAAACTCTTGCTAATGCAACAATCAGTTAGTTCTTTTTGAATTTGTATAATCGTAAAGCCTAAATCACAAGATCTCATTCTCAGAATGACTTGGAACTACCTAGAGGAATGAAAGACTTTGAACCAGAAGAACTTGCCAAAATAGAATTAATTCGAGAAAAATTTCTAGAAACTACAAAACTTTTTGGGTTTCAATTCATGGAACCATCTCCAATCGAATCAATGGAAACACTTGAAGCTAAATCTGGACCAGGAATCCGTGATGAGATTTATTTTTTCAAAGATAAAGGAGATAGAGACATTGCATTACGTTTTGATTTTACAGTAGGACTAACAAGATACGTTGTTTCACATAAATCACTAAAGCTTCCAGCTAAATTCTCAAGTTTTGGTGGAGTTTGGCGATATGACGAACCACAAAAAGGCCGGTATCGTTTCTTCCATCAATGGAATATTGAAATTTTTGGTAGACCAACGATAGAATCAGAATGTGAAGTCATCGAGTTTACCTCACAACTTTTTGACACTCTAGGATTTTCAAACATAGTAATAGATCTAAATCATAGAGCACTAGTAGAATCATATATCAAAAAAATATTCGGTTCTACTGACCACACTCTCATCTTGGACATCTTTAGGGCAGTAGACAAGATCCAGAAAAAACCAAAAAATGAAATCATTTCTGAATATGAAAAAAAAGGACATTCCCCTGAAAAGTTAGAAACAATTCTAGAATTTTCAAAAATTCACGGTACACCTGAAGAGGTTGAACAAGCCTTTGATGTTTCTCAGTTAGATGCCTGGGACGAGCTAAAACAGCTTTGGTCTGCCCTAAATAACAGAGATGTCCACAACATCAGAATCAACTTTGGTGTAGTGAGAGGATTGGATTATTACTCAGGAATGGTCTTTGAGGTATATCATACCAATTCCGATCTTGGCGCACTTGCTGGCGGTGGTAGATATGATTCCTTAACAAAAGCACTTGGACGTGACGACGTTGGAGCAACCGGTGTTGCGGGAGGTGTGGAACGAATGATTCTAGTAATGGATGAACAAGAACTTGCAAGAATCGAACATGTCCCACAAGTTTCAGTGGTGTATGTTAATGAAGAAATGCAAAAAGTTGCAATGAATCTTGCATCAAAGCTTAGACAAAAAGAAATTCCAACAGATATTGATGTTGTTGGGAAATCTCTGTCAAAACAAATGGAATATGCAGCTGACTCAACATACACCATTATAGTTGGACCGAAAGAGTACGCAGAGGATTGTGTTATTCTACGAAACATGAAGGATGGTAAAGAAAACAAAATTCCAATCGATAATTTGTTAGCTTCTTTGAAATCAATTCTTAGTTAGCAAATGCTCTAGTGAGCATCATTATTTCTGGCCCATTAGTTAGAGGGCCCACAACAATGGAGTGGTTATTTGCTAAAACACCTGAAGATAAAAATGGAGTTCCACCATTAATTGTGGCCGGTTCTAGTTCAACTCCCATTACATTTGAAAAAGTTTTGATATCAGAATCATCCGTTTCTGGATGGATTATACCACCATGTGCTGTTGCAACAACCATTGCGCCAACTTGATGATATCCAGCAACTTTTTTCTGAATTACCTCAACATCTAATACCTGTTCAATCTTTTTTACAGTTTGTTTTGAGATCATTGGTGATACAATGGCCCCTTTATCATTTGCACAAATTAAATTTCCAAGACAGGTATACTTGGAGTCAAGTACCTCTACATTTAATCCAGTTGATTTTTTGAGATGTTCTTGTTCAAAGGAATGTGATGTACTTGGTAAAAGAATTCCATGGTTATTTACAATCATTAAGATCCCAATTAGTCTTGTATTGGCAACTGATGTAAACACAAAACCTGCATCAAGAAATTTAGCTAGATTTTTTGCCTTTGTTTTTGCGTATCCATTTGGAACAAAAACAAAATGATCATTCACTTTGGCGTAAATACCAATGTTTGACCCGCGATAAACATCATATTTGAAGATATCCAATGATTAGATCATTTTACCAAAAAATATGAACGTAATGGCAAAAAAC
>JAEHKV010000017.1 GCA_016838845.1 Nitrosopumilales archaeon
ACTAACATTGAATACCATTCTGTCAAAAACAAGAAAAGAGATCTCCGGTACGATCATTGGTGCGTATGAAACAACTTTCGGAATTGGATGGGCAGTTGGTCCAATAACTGCCGGATTGATCTCACAGTTCCAAGGAAACAGTGCACCGTATCTAGTATTTTTTGTCGTTGGAATTGGAATAACTGTATTGTCAATTGCAAGAAGGCATTCTCTGGAACCAAAAATTGCATGAGAGGTTATGAGGTATCATTGAGGTATCACAAAATTGGGGGTTTAGACTCAAAAGATATGTTGAAACCTTTAATTTTAGAAATTATTATTGATATTCCATGATTGATTATTCCCTAAACATTGGAGGAAGCGAGTGGATAATCATCGTTTTTGTCGCACTAGTTTTGATTTTGGGCACCAACAAGCTACCTGAGGCGGCAAAAAAAATTGGGAAGGCTATGAACGAGTACAAGAAGGCAAAGGACGGTATTCAAGAACAAATGAAAGACCTTACCACTGAGAATTTGAAAATTGATGGGCCTGTAGAGAATGAAAGGAAGAAACTTGAGATGATTACAAAAAATCTTGGCGTCGATCCAAAGGGCAAAACCGACGACGAGCTTAGAAATATAATTTCTTCAAAGATTGGCAAGCCAGAAGGCTCTGCGAAAAATTAAGTTGTAAAATTTTAGATTAAGATTGTTCAGGGGTTATGGAAAACCCAACATAATCGCCTTTACTTTTTGAAAGAGCTGCAACAAAGGTTGAAAAAAATCCGTACTTTTTTTTCCTAAGCTTTAGAATTTTTTGAACTTGATCATCATCAAAAAATTTGGATGTGCCAGAATGCCAATCTCCCTTTAGTTCTCCCTTAAACCCACACTTTGCAAATTTAACCTTCGGGTTGTTTTTCAATCTCTTTACTTTGCCTGTTTTCTCTCTAGTTATGACTTGAATCAAGTCATCATAGATCACAAACCATACAGGTGTTTGAACTGCATTTTCATTTTTTCTATATGTCTCTAAGTTGATGTATTTCTCATTCTCTAGTTCTTTTAAAATTTCGTTCATAATTCTAGTTTTTCCATATAGTATTTTAACAAAAACTTTTACTATTAAAATAAAATCATTTTTTCAAACGATATACGTTTTTGTCCAATCGCTTTTTTGCAAAGTTATAATATTTTTTTACAATTTCATAACCAATGTATTTTCTACCAAGTGATTTACTTACAATTGCTACCTGACCAGATCCTAAAAATGGATCTAGGATTATATCGTTTTTTTTACTTGAATATTGAATGATTTTTTTAATTAATTCAGCAGGTAGTTTTGTAGGAGTTTTTTCATCCCCTGTCCAATATTCCCTTTTGATTTCCCAAACATCTTCTTTGTCTTTGTAGTGTAGGCTTCTGCCTTCTTTTGTTTTTGATTTTTGTTTGAATCTTGAAAAAGGGAAAAATATTCTTTTTTTTGGGTTTTTACACACGTAAAGGCAGTGATAGTGAGAAGTTACAAACTTCTTTTTTGTGACAACCCCAAATTGATATTTCCAAATTATGTGATTTACTGTAACAAATCCAACTTCATCCAAAGAAGATAGGATGTCTTTGAGATTATTCCAGCCAGAAAATACATACATACTTCCTGATTCTTTTAAAATTCTGTAGGCCTCTGCCATCCAACCATAGGTAAAATCATAATAATCTTCAGGTTTGATTTCGTTGTAACCTTTCATCACTCTAGATGCCGTTCTATTGTAATTTGCTTTTGAAGCTTTGAAATTAATAGCAAAAGGTGGATCAGTGATAATTAGATCGATTTTCTTAGGTGGAAGTAATCCCATCCCTTTAATGCAGTCAATATTGTAAATTTTGTTGGGTTGAATTTTATTCAAATTTAGCTATTCTAGAATTTTCTAGTTTAAGTTAATTTTTAATTAACGAGACAGATTGTTTGCTTTAAATTGCGATTTATGATGGCTTTTACCGAGCTCCTGTGGTGTAGTCCGGCTAAGCATACTGCCCTCTCAAGGCAGTGATCTCGGGTTCAAATCCCGACGGGAGCACCTAATTTTAAATTCAAAAATAAAAAAAAGAGGTTAGTTGCTGCCAATTAGGAATATTACACTTGCAGTTGTTGTAACATCTTGTTCAGATGAAAATACTGGTGTTGGTGCTAAGGCTGCTTCGGCCATAGCAAAATCTCCGCGGAACATTGGCATTGGAGGTGGCATTCCAAATTCAGACAGGGATACTGCCTTGACACCAATAATTTTGTGATTTAGTGGCGATAATGCATTTTCTGCCTTTGCCTTTGCGTTTAGAACCGCTTTAGCGATTAATTGATCCTTTACATCAAGTTCTTTTGCCGGAGAGAGAGTAAAGTAAACAGAGTCAACGCGGTTAACTCCTGCTTCCACTGCACCATCTATCACGTCAGCTGCGGAGTCTAAATTATTTGTCTCCACAGTTATAGTGTTTGTTACTCTATAACCAATCAATTCTTGAGTATACTTTCCTGTTATTTGATCACGATAGCTATCGTAAACTGGAAAAATGTTCAGTTTGGTGGTACTTAGTTCATCTTCTGAAATTCCAGTAGATTTGATTGCTTCAACTACGCCATTCATTAGTTGAGAGTTGGATTCAAGTGCTTGTTTTGCAGTTTTCTCTTGTGTCTCAACGCCAAATGTCATGATCAACAAATCTGGTTCAACTGATGCTGTTGCAGTTCCTGTAACGGAAATTACCTTCTCCCGTGATGGAAAAGGAGTTGTTTCTGCTGTGGCTTGATTATCTGCAGGTGTAAGATTTACAGCAAATGCAAGTACTAGAATAACTCCAG
>JAEHKV010000018.1 GCA_016838845.1 Nitrosopumilales archaeon
TTCATCTTTCAACTGGAAAATCTGTAACATCCCACACTTCATTGGTTTTTGTAAGGAGAATTATGATGGATATTGATAATAATGATGATCTTAAATTCGCTATATCACAGAATGAAAAACCAAATTTGGGCCAAAGATTTTCAGAGTTATTAGACTCGTAAATTACGACCATAATACGGGTTCTGTCAAGTTCTCGGCTCGGGGATTTTTTTGAAAAATTGTAAAAATTCGGCTCATTTACGCATGAGGGGGATAGTCAATGTTAATAGAAATATTCTATTAGATCGACTCGATGAAGTCTTTGGTTATTCGAGAAATAATCACGTCAGTTATCGCAGTAATTCTAGCTATAATTGTAGGCTATCTGATAGATTGGGATTTTACAAAATTGGTTGAAACTGATACCATCATAGCCTATTTTTTAATTGGTGGAATCATGGCCTCATTGGCATACGGCTGGAAACCAAGATTAGATAGCTTCTTTGATAAAGATAAGAATAATGATAAAGAAATCTACAAAAAAATCCATACAGAATTAAAGGATGGGATAGAATCCCTCAATGGCACTCTAGATCGTAAAACAATACAGTATGAGATAGAAGGAAAAAAAGTAGTTTATAAGCACATATACATGAACCATAATGTTTACGATGGTTTGGTGAATTCAGGAGATTTTAACCAGATTAACCATGAATTACAACAACCACTACAGGATATTTATGGAAAAATTAACATTCATGATGATTTTGTAAAAAAAATTGTTGAGTTGGAAGATAATTCATCACCTGATGAATATGTTTTAATTTTAAACAAATATGAAAAAGAATTATTGAATGAAATTCCACCCATAATGGAAAAACTAAAATGTTTTTAGTCGTTAGCTGTCGTTTTAGAACTAACTACTTTCGCTTTGCTATTAGTAGGTGCATTTACCGATTCTTTGAGTGGTGCATTTCTACTAGCTATGAGCACCCTTGGCGATTCTTTTTTAGATGTATTAGATTCGGATTTCTTTTCACTCATAAACAAATACACTACGAGGATTTATTTAAGCTCGATCATTCGTTAAAAGCTAATCATTACTTCCTCAAATACTCACTCATTATAACACGAATAGTTTCAGGTATTGTTTCTAATAATCTAGCTTTGCGTTCCTTTTCCAACACCTTTACCATATCCTCAGGCAGAGACACCATTATCTTCTTCATAGCCATATACCAATGGATACCAATAGGTAATATTTATATATTGTTTATGTATACCAATAGATATACAATGGAATCTAACAAATGTGACAGAATTGAAAAGGGTGAGGAAATAGCTAAACAAGCTAATTCCATTCACAGACTGGATGCCAATACCTACAAGGTAAGATCACAGGCTACAAACAAACTCTATGACGTCATATCAACTGAGAAGGGTTGGATTTGTACCTGTCCAGACCACAAGTATAGGAAAATCTGCTGTAAGCACATTCATGCTGTAGAGTTCTCTCTAAAGGTCAGAGAGCAGGTACGAAAGGAAAATTCTGTAATAATAGAGCAACTAGACGTAACAATCTGTCCTCAATGTGCCTCTGAGAGATTTGTAAAACATGGTATCAGGCACAACAAATCAGGCAATATTCAAAGATATTTCTGTAATGATTGTAAGAAATGGTTTTCATTCAATCTAGGCTTTGAAAAGATGAGAGCAACGCCTCAGGCCATAACCTCAGCAATGCAGTTGTATTTCACGGGAGAATCATTAAGGAATGTTCAAAAATTCTTGAGGTTACAAGGTGTAGAAGTTTCACATCAAACTGTCTTTAATTGGATAAAGAAATACACCAAACTAATGAAATCATACCTTGATAAAATCACTCCACAAGTCGGCGATACATGGAGAGCGGATGAGGTATTTGTCAAGATAAAAGGGGATCAGAAATACTTGTTCGCCCTAATGGATGATGAAACTCGTTTCTGGATTGCACAAGAGGTAGCAGACTCAAAATTTAACCATGATGCAAGAAGTTTGTTTAGAATGGGAAAGGAAGTAACAAAGACAAAACCACGAGTTTTGATAACTGACGGATTACAGTCCTACAAAAGAGCTTATCAAAAAGAATTTTGGACACAACCAATAGAAAAGAAAACAACCCACATCAGAACCATACGATTTCAAGGTGACATGAATAACAACAAGATGGAAAGATTGAACGGTGAATTTAGGGATAGAGAGAAAGTTGTAAGAGGAGTAAAGAAAAAAGATTCAGTTATCTTTGATGGTTATCAAATCTATCATAATTACGTAAGACCTCACATGAGCCTTGACAACAAGACACCAGCTGACAAAGCAGGAATCAAAATTGAGGGGAACAACAAGTGGATAACTTTAATTCAAAATGCAAGCAAGGAGAAACAAAATGTCTGACAGAACTAACCTCGACTTTGAGTTGTTTTGTAGGGCTTTACAACATTATTCTCAAAGAATGACGGATTTGAAGGAAGATGAGGAGATTAAAAATGGAAATAATATCCTAAAACAAGATTTAGAGGATAACTCGAAATTAGCCTTAGAAGTAGCTGACCTTCTAATAGATTATCACTCAAACAATGTAACTTCTGATCATGTCGAGCTAATCAAATCTGCATTAGAACTATACAAGGATGATCTACTGGTAAATTCGGAATCCCTAAAAAAGAAACTCAAAGTGGAAATTTCATTAAAAAATCTGGATGATGAAATCAGAAATATAGACAGAGTAATGCGTGTTAGGGACTGGGTATGAGCCGAAAGTTGACAGGGAGAAATTATGAGTGTAAGAGCCATCAACTTGACAGTACCATAATACGACAAATTTATAAGTGATGATTCAGCAATTGTTAAATACAAGTAATTAAAGATTTGGCGAGTTGATGTTAAATGGTAAAAAGTGTTAATCCGAAAGATAAGTGCCCACGATGTGGTAAAGTCGCGCTTGTTACTGATGCAAACACTGGAGAAAATTTCTGTGGTAAATGTGGCTTTGTAATTACTGATAAAGTCTCAGAATTAGGTCCGGAATGGAGATCTTTTTCAAAAGAGGAACATGAAGGACGAA
>JAEHKV010000019.1 GCA_016838845.1 Nitrosopumilales archaeon
AGTGGAATGCCAACTAAAATTGAAAAGGCAAAGATTGCATTGATTAATGCAGCTCTTGAAGTTGAAAAAACTGAAATGAGCGCTGAGATTAGAATCACTGATCCAACTCAAATGCAAATGTTTCTTGAAGAAGAACAAAGAATGATCAAGACAATGGTAGACAAAATTCATGAGGTTGGTGCAAACGTTTTACTTTGTCAAAAAGGAATTGATGATATTGCTCAGCATTACTTGGCAAAAAATGGAATATTAGCTGTTAGACGAGTAAAAGAAAGTGATATGACGAAACTTGCTAAAGCAACTGGAGGCAGAGTAACAACTAACCTTGATGATCTATCAGAAAAAGATCTTGGTACTGCAGATCTAGTTCAACAGAAAAAAGTGGAATCTGATAAATGGGTATTCATTGAAGGATGCAGAAATCCACAATCAGTTTCTATACTAATCCGGGGTGGTTCTCAAAGAGTGGTTGATGAGGTTGACCGTTCTATGCATGATGCCCTTATGGTTGTTAAAGATGTAATTGAAAAACCAGCAATAGTGGCTGGTGGAGGATCTCCAGAAGCTTACATTGCAACTGTGCTTAAAGATTGGGCCGACAGCTTTGACGGAAGAGAACAACTTGCCATCAAAAAATATGCAGAAGCATTAGAAATAATCCCATTAACTATTGCTGAGAATGCTGGGATGGATCCAATAGATACAATGGTAAGTCTAAGAGCAAAACAAAGTCAAGGAAGAAAGTGGACTGGTATTGATGCAAGAAATACAAAGATTAGTGATATGCTAGCACTTGATGTTGTTGAACCAGTTTCAGTAAAAGAACAAATAATAAAATCAGCTACGGAAACTGCCAACATGATTCTTAGAATTGATGATGTTATTGCTATTTCAGGATCACCAGGTAGTGGTGGTCCTCCTGGTGGACCACCAATGGGATAAAGAAAAAATCATCCTAAACACGTACTAATTTTTTTAGTTTTGAATTAAAAGAGAACTATGAAAAATTAAAACAAACCTTCACTAGGCTAAACCATGAATAAAATAGGAATTGATCTAGGTGGTACAAAAACAGAAGGAATTCTGCTTGATGAAAAACTTAACGTAATTGAAAGAAAACGCATTCCAACCCCACAGAATGATTACAACACAATCATAAATTCAGTTGTTGGATTAGTGAATGAATTAAAAACAAAAGCTAATGATTCTTCAATTGGAATTTGTACTCCTGGAGCAATTTCAAAAAAGACCGGTCGTATCAAAAACAGTAATACTCAATGTCTTATTGGAATGCCATTCAAAGAAGATTTGGAAAAAGCTCTTGGGCAAAAAATTTCTATGGAAAATGACGCAAATTGCTTTACAATTGCGGAAGCAAAAATGGGAGCAGCTACAAATTTTGAAGTTGTTTTTGGAGTAATATTGGGAACAGGTGTGGGTGGTGGAATTGTGATAAATAATAAGATTCACAAAGGTCGAACAAACATCGCTGGGGAATGGGGCCATCATATACTACATCCAAATGGAAACAACTGTTTTTGTGGTAAGTGTGGCTGTGTAGAGACCTACATCAGTGGTCCTGCTCTTGAAAAACGTTGGTTAGCATTAACGGGTAAAGATGAACCACTTGAAAAAATTATTTACAACCTTGATAATGACAAAGCAAAACAATGGAAAAACGAATTTTTACAAGATTTTGGAACTGCTTTAGCAAACGTCATTGATATTTTAGATCCTGATGTCATCGTTTTAGGCGGTGGCGTTTCAAATATTTCTTTTCTTTATGATGAAGGAAAAAAATCAGTTTATGAAAAAGTATTTTCTGATTTAGTTGATACTCCAATATTACAAAACAAATTAGGAGATTCAGCTGGAGTATTTGGAGCCTGTTTATTCTGAATAATATTTTCCAAAAATTGAATTAACATATATTACTGTGGTTCAATTGTCGCAGGAGGTTTGCTTGAAATTGCATATGTTACCCACGTCACATCTTCAATCTCATTTGTTATCCTATTGCTTATTTTTTCAAGTAATCCATGTGGAAGCCGAGTCCAGTCCGCGGTCATTGCATCTATGGAATCAACAATTCTGACCATCACAATGTTACCATATTTTCGTTCATCACCTACAACTCCAACTGCTTTATCATCACCAACTGCAGCATAAGCTTGCCAAACCTTATCATACAGATCAGCTCCAATCAACTCATCTTCAACAATTTTGCTTGAAACTTTGGCAATTTCCAATTTCTTCGGAGTTACCTCACCAATAATCCTAACAGCAAGTCCCGGACCTGGAAATGGATGTCGGATTATCAAATTGTTTGGTACATCAAGAATTTTTGCAGCCTTTCTCACTTCATCTTTGTAAAGGTTTCGTAATGGTTCCAGAACTTCAAGTTTAAGCCAATCTGGAAGTCCTCCGACATTGTGGTGAGATTTAATTACCGAAGCTGGTCCTTTTGAAACCCCACTCTCAATTACATCAGGATACAAAGTTCCTTGTGCAAGCCATTTGAATGGTCCATTTTTCTCAGCGAATTCTGTAAAAACACTAATAAATTCCTCACCAACAATCTTCCTTTTCTTTTCAGGATCAGTAACTCCTTGTAGTTTTTCTAAAAATCTTTCAGCAGCATAAATGGGAGTAAAATTAACTTTAAAATTATTTTTGAACATATCTTCAACTTCACTTTCTTCATTTAATCGCAAAAGCCCATTATCAACAAACACACACTTTAGTCTGTCTCCAACTGCTTTGTGAATTAATAATGCTGCAACAGTAGAATCTATCCCACCACTAACACCACATAAAATATTTCCTTCAATTTTAGAAAGTTTTTCAACAGTTTTTTCAATAAATGTTTCCATGTTCCAATCTTGTTTTGCATTACAAATTTTTAGAGCAAAATTTTTGAGAATCTCTGTTCCTAGTTCTGTGTGAACAACTTCTGGATGAAATTGAATTCCATATACCCCTCTATCTTTTGAAGCAATTGCTGCAGCCTTTGCACTTTCTGTATGGCCAATTATTTCGAACCCAGATGGAATCTCTTCTGCTTCATCCCCGTGGCTCATCCACGCTCTTACGGACTCACCAATTCCACTAAGCAAGTCTTCATTGTTATCAATCGAAAGAAGAGACGATCCATATTCTTTGTTTGCACGTTTTACTTTACCGCCATAATTGTTAACAATCAATTGATGACCATAACAAATTCCAAGAATTGGAAGATTCATCTTAAAGATCTCAGCTGATGGTATCGGGGCATCAGAGTTGTAAACACTTGATGGACCTCCAGAAAAGATAATTCCTTTAGGATTATGTTTTGTTAATTCGTCAACTGAAATATCAAACGGGACAAGTTCTGCATATACAGAAAAATCACGAATTCTTCTACAAATTAGATGGCTGTATTGTGAGCCAAAGTCTAATACGACAATTTTATCCATAAGATCACTTGGTGTTTTCAATCATACGTGAAAAGGACCAGGCTGCAGTATTGATGATTTCATTAACTCGGTCTTTTTGGCGATAGTTTTTTACTATGATTTCACGAATATGAGAACCATTTTTGTTAATTACATAATCAATAACAGAATCTGGCTGAATTTTTCCCCTTTGAACATCAGATGAATCCTTTCTTTTCATATCTGCGATTATTCTATCTATAAAAAATGATTTCAAAGGGGGCGTATTTTCATCTAAACCAATATCATCATTTAGTACAATTGAAACTTGAGTGGGAGTAACATATGCATTAGCAATTATTTCTCCACCACTGCCTCTCGTTAAAGGAATTTTAGTAGAGTCAGATTTTGTTTGTTTAGTACTAAGATCTGAAGCTTTTGTAAAGCTTGATTCTTTTAAAACAGAATTTAAAATGCC
>JAEHKV010000020.1 GCA_016838845.1 Nitrosopumilales archaeon
AGATTCACTTAATTTAACATCTGAGTTTATGGTAACATTTAATGATCAAAAGTGTTTTTTCACTGGAATCTCACTTATCAATACAAAAAAGATCAATAATCTAACACAAATCAAAGAAACATTTCAAATTCTTGATGATAAACGAGTTGCTTTTAATTTAAATACAAAACAGGATTACGAACTACTCAACGCTTCCTGAAAGCTTTCCAAAAAATTTTGCTTTAGATCCCATTGGCTTTGCAATAGTATTTCCACATGAATTACAGGTTACATTTGTACTTACATGAGAGAAAACAATCTGTTGTTCACCACATTCCTTACACTCAATTTTTAGGAATTTACTACTTGGTACTGGAATAGGAATATGATCTTTTTTCATACTGCCACCAACTCAAATTTTCTAATTCTAATTCCTAATGTATTGAATTTCTTTTTACAAACAGTACAGGTAAGTATGCGGGTTGCTTTCTTTGTAGTCTTTGCAGGCTTTGCTAGTTTTGGGAACTTTTGTCCACCATATCCTTTTTTGTCTTCTGCGTGGCGTCGTTCACCAAGTGCAGAACCTCTTCTTTTCCCTGCTTTGTAAAGTGAAACCTTTTGTATTGTGTGAGTCTTGCACTTTGGACAGTATCGTCTGATCTGCTTTGGATAGTTCATATCAAACAACGCACTTTTTCGGTAATTTAAGCATTGAATCTATAATAGGCCGAAAAGCATAATTGAAATTTGTGACTTCTACTCTCTCTTCTTCTATTTCATCATTGAATGCAGTTGCAATGGGAGAAAAAAAAGCTGACATGATTTTTAAAAATTGTAAATTAGTTAATGTATACACAAGAGAAATTATTCCACAAACTCAGATTGCTATTCTAAATGATAGAATTGCTTTTGTCGGTCCTGATGCAACACATACGACTGGTCCAAAAACCACAATAATTGATTTGGAAGAAAAATTTGTTTCTCCAGGTTTCGCTGATGCACATATACACATAGATCAATTCGTTTTACCATCAGAAATGATAAAAAGATCTCTTTTATGTGGCGTTACCTCATTTTTTTCTGATCCAATCGATATTGTTAGTGTCTGTGGTTATAGGGGATTTCTAGAATTTCTAAGACAAACAACAGATTTACCATTAAGAATTTTTCATGTGGTTCCTGGGGGTCTTCCTGTAGATAGAAAGTTTAGCCATGGAAAAACACTTTCTCTGTCTCAACAAAAATCAGCAATAAAACTAC
>JAEHKV010000021.1 GCA_016838845.1 Nitrosopumilales archaeon
GCTGAAGATGCGACAGATGAAGAAATTGCTAGTTCTACTGGATTGAGAATTAACATGGTTAGAAAGGTTCTCTATGATTTATTTGGAAAATCTCTAATCACCGGAATAAGAGTAAAAGATGAACGAAAAGGTTGGTTTGTTTACAGATGGCGTTCAAGACGAGATGAGGTTGAAAATTTTATAGAAGGTCAGAAAAAGAAGATTTCTGAGAGATTACAACAAAGATTAGACTATGAAAGTTCTTCTGATTTTTATCACTGCGGGAATGACGATTGTCCTAGAATTACTTTTGAAGATTCTCTTGAAGCGATGTTCAAATGTCCATCTTGTGGAAAGGTACTCAACATAAAAAAGAATGAAAAATCTAAAAAAGCATATGCAAAAAAGATCGATGTAATTAAAAATGACATGCAACAAACATTCTAAATTTTTTTAGGAGTAGGAAATAACTCTAAATACATATTATGTATAATAGAATAATAGATATGTCTCAACAAAGTTCTCACGAATTTAGAATTTTCCAGAAAAAATGTGATCTCGTGTTAAAAGAAGATGAAGTGAGGTTTGCTGGTCTAATTAACAACATGGGAAAGTTAGTTGCCGGAGGATTCAAAGAAGGAATTATCCCTCTTGAAGATCAAGCTGAACAAAGAAAAATGTTCATGGAGTTAGCTTTGCGGGTATCAATGAGAATGGAATTTGATTATAGTTTAGGTCCCGTAAAATATTCTGCTTCACGACGA
The DNA here is from genome assembly GCA_016838845.1 of Nitrosopumilales archaeon. Classification (GTDB taxonomy): domain Archaea; phylum Thermoproteota; class Nitrososphaeria; order Nitrososphaerales; family Nitrosopumilaceae; genus DRGT01. The sequence continues at coordinate 744 of JAEHKV010000021.1, forward strand.
GAAAAAGTAGTGATGATGAGCTTTCCCATCAATAATAATGTCTTCATGATCTCAACTAAGACTTCAATAGACATTGATAAATTTGCTCAAAAAATTCGTAAAATAATTGGTAAGATTTGAAGGACGTTCACGAAGTTACGCTTACTTTGATGCAAGACGATGTGACTTTATGAAAACCCAAATCTTTTTTGTCATTTCACTTGGCGTAACAGGTTTTTTTCCAAAAACTTTTTCTAACGTTTCCTGTCGTCCAGAGAAATTAATTGCGTAACCACCAAATGGTTTTCTTTTAGATTTACTCTTTGTCTTTTTCCTACTTTTTGTTTTTCTCTTTTTTACAGCCAATTCTCGAATTGTTAGAACTTTGTTGGTATAATAACTTACAGGTTGAAAGTCAGAGTAAGAAACCTTTGTCTACAAAGTTTTTAGTAAATTATGGCTAGAACAAATTTCTAAATTTTTGAATAGTGTAGGACAATTTCGTTTCTTTGACTTTTGATTTTTCTTAATTTTAGTTTTGAGGATTGAACAACTAATGAAAATCCATTACCATGAACTAAAGTTATTGCTTTTTTTCCACCAATAAGAAATGGGACTATAGTAATTATAATTTCATCAAAAAAATCTTGTTTGATAAATTCCCAGTTAATTGTTCCACCTCCTTCCACTAATAGTGTTTTAATTTTTTTTCTAGCTAGACGGAAAAGTAATTGTTTCAAGTTAACCTTTTTTTCTCCTACTAGAATTATTTCAACAGGAAATTTTTTTAGTCGAGAGAAATTTTTTTGATTTATTTTCTTTGAAACAGCAATGATTGTTGGTATTGTATTACAAGTTTTGAGAATTTTAGATGTAGAGGGAATCGTGCCTTTAGAATCAAGAACTATTCTAATAGGATTTTTTCCTTTAGCATGTCTTACTGTTAAAAGTGGATTATCACGTTGTAAGGTGTTTCTACCTATTAGAATTGCATCAACTTTAGATCGTAATTTATGAACTCTAATTTTATCAATTTTTGATGATAATTTTGAATCTCCTGTTTTTGTAGCAATTTTTCCATCTACAGAAACAGCAGCACTGAGAATCACATGTGGTCTAGACCTTACCATATACTGTTTCGCCTCCTATCATAACGGCTTTAATTGTAGAATCAGACACTCGATGAACAATTGACGCATGTGGATCATGCATTGGTTCCAAATCAATCGCATGTTTATCAATTAAGATACAATCAGCAAGTTTTCCACGGTCAATTACTCCGATATCTTTTCGTAAGAGTTCACCAGCATTTACGGTTGCCATTTTTAGTATTTGTTTAGGATCAATTCTTTTTTTGTTCAAACCCATTGTAACCTTCCAAAGATAATCCATTTCTCGAAAGATATCGGGAGAATTGATCATTACATTGTCAGTTCCAATAGCAACATTGCATCCAGCTTTAAGCATCATTCCTAAATCTGGAATACCTTCAGCCAGTGCAGCATTTGCCCTTGGACATACCACAATTCCCCTTGTTTTCTTTGAAGTAAGAAGTAACTCATTTTTTGAAGCATGTGTCATATGCACTAAAAAATGGGGGTTTAGCTGTAACGCACGAAGGATTTCTGATTTACCAGTAATCTGTTTTGAGGTTTTAACACTATCCAGAGTTTCAGCAGAATGAATTGCTCTTAATTTTTTTGTATTGGAGTAGAATTTTAGAACAGAGTTACTGTTCTCATTTGCTCCACTGATTCCAATTCCATCACATTTTTTTAAAATATTAACAAGTTGACGTCGTTTTTCTACTGGCAGATTTAAGTTCTGTTTGATTTGTTTTCTATTCTGATAGTATTCTACTCTCCCAAGGATTATAGATCTAATTGGAACTTTTGTCAATACCTTTTTGAGTATTTCAATGCCATCCAATCCGCCCTCTCTAAAATCAACAAAGGTTGTTATTCCTTTTTGTATCATAGATTTACAAGTATTTTCCATAAAACTTACTAGATGGGATGGCTTTGTTTTTTTGAGAATCTTTGTTTTTACGCCATAAACAGGATGAATTCGTTCATCAAC
>JAEHKV010000022.1 GCA_016838845.1 Nitrosopumilales archaeon
CTTTTGGTTCTCCGGTATCAGCATCTACTTCCTTAGTTTTTTCATCTTTTGGTTCTCCGGTATCAGCATCTACTTCCTTAGTTTTTTCATCTTTTGGTTCTCCGGTATCAGCATCTACTTCCTTAGTTTTCACTTCCTTCAATTCAAATTCAGGAATCACTTTCTCTTTACTTGCTATTCTTATTCTTATGCCAATCAACCCCATAGCTGTTTTTACGTGGGCAATATCTTCTGCCACAATAATGTCAGCATGATGTCCTGCTCTTGGAAGTATTCCAGAAGTATGTTTTTCAAATGCTGAACGATCTCCTCTTAATTTTCCTGAAATTGTAATTTGGACTCCCATAGCACCATTATTCATTATTTGTTGTAAAGTCCACATAGTTGCACGTCTAAATGCAGTACCGCGTTCAATATGTGAAGCCATTCTGTTGCACATGACGTTAGGCGATAGTTCTGGTTTTGGAATCTCAATAACTGATATTTGTGGATTCTTTAAGCCAAATCCTTCACCTAATTTTTCTGTCAACTCTCTAATGCCCACGCCTTTTCTACCTATGACAATTCCCGGCCGTGTAACATGTAACGCAATTCTGGTTCCTGTTGGGGTTTTTGAAATTTCTGCATGTGAAAAACCTGCGTCTTTAATTTTTTCTCTTAAGTAATCTTTGAGAAGCATCATGTTATAATTATCTTTGATGACATTCTTCACAGCAGACATTCTTAGACCTCCTTGGCCACTAATTCTATGTGTGTCAGGACATTATTTTTTGGTGATGCTCTTCCAAAAGCACGTGGAGTAAATCGCTTGATTATAACTCCCTTGTGCACTGTCGCGTTAATAATTTTTAATCTATCTAAATCCATTCCTTTGTATTCTGCATTTGATTCTAAATTATCTAATAGTTTGATAAATTCAGTCGCTGATTTTTCAGGATATCGACCTGACATTACTCCAGGATCAGATTTATGACCAACCTGATTTTTGTAACGTCGAAATGGAACTGAACGTTGTTTGTTTATAACACTGTGAAGATAATCTCTTGCCTTTTCAATTGAAAGATCTTTGATTTGAACTGCAATTTCTCGTGCATGTTTATGAGAAATCTGTTTTTCTCTAACTGCCGCTCTGACATGACGCGTTGTATCATAATTTTGAAATGCATAATTATATCGGCCCAAATCTATCACTTTAATGGAACATAAAGACTTGAACGTGATGCACCAACACCAGGGGCACCATGTTGAACTCGTTTGTTTGTAATGACATATTCACCTAGATAATGACTAATCATTTCGGGTGTAATTGTAATTGGGATAAATTCTTTTCCTGAAAAAACATTAATTTCTACTCCAACCATGTAGGGCAAAATTATCAAATCTCGAAGATGTGTTCTGATTGGATTTTTACCCTTTCCTGCTTTTTTAGCTTTAATCTCTTCTATCAGTTTTCTTTTCGTATCTGTGATTCCTCTAGTAAGGGATCTCCGTTGTCTAGCTGGAAATAATTGGAATAATTCTTCAAAGGAGATTGATTCCAATTCCGCAAGAGGAATACCACGATAGTCGAATTTCTTAACCATTTTCTTATCACTTTTGTATTTGTGAGGCTTCCCAAACCATATTATAGCATTCCTATTTTTGTAGCCAGATCTCTAGCTTTTGCTGTAGACTCAAATTTAACAAACGCCTTTTTGCCATAGATTGTTCGCGCTGTGTTGATGTCTACAGCTTTTTCATTGTATAATGTTTGAACAGCTTCAATAATTTGGTGTTTGTTAGAAAATTTATCAACAATAAAACAAACCTTACTTTCATTTTCTACCATGGCAAATGTCTTTTCGGTGACATATGGTCTTAAGACAATTTTCATGGCTTGCTGTACGTTCATTTCACTTTCTCCATTAATTCTAAATGTGTAGATTTAATCTTTCCAATTTCATCTAAAGCACTTTTTGAAAAAACTGTTAACCTTATTGGCTTTGAACCTGGGGCTAAATCTAGGACACTAAGATCTTTAACTGCTCTGACCTCTACTCCAGGAAATGAGCCACATGCCTTAGCAAGCTTTGTAGAAGATTTTGTTACAAATAATACGCTCCTTCCTATCTTTTTTCCCCTTCCTCTTAGTGCAGATTTACCTGTTCTTGATTTACGAGATTTTAGTCGGTTTATGTCTTGTGTAAGGTTTAATGCATCAAACAGTTTTGACATCTCTTTTGCTTTTGAGATTGATTCAATCTTGTCAGAAACTATAATTGGAAATGAGCTTATTTTTTCTATTTTGTGACCTCTGGATTTTACTAATTCTTTAGAAGATGTAGCTGCAATTGCAGAACATAATGCCAGTTTGTTTTCCTTCTTATTGATCTTTTTATAAATTACTTTATCCACAATTGGTGGATGAGCTTGTCTACCTCCTCTGACAGATGCAACACCGCCAGCTTCTCCTTGTCTGCCTCCTCCACCACCTCTCATTCTGGCTATTCTTGCAGTACCGTGTCCAGTTGGGGGATCATTTGATCTGGCAACTACATCCATCCCAGCTGTTGGATGTCTTCCCTGTCTTTGAAAATGATGTGAATCAAGATTTGTATATGCTTTATGGATTAAATCATTTCTAAATGGTGTAGAAAAAATTAATGGTAATTCAATTTCTGCTTCTTTAGTACCATTTATAGATAAAGTAACAGCTTTCATTAAATCACAACTTCTAAGATATTTGGTTTAACAACTTTAGATGGAGCGTTTCTAATCTGTGACCTCATTTTGATTAATCTTCTATAAGTTCCTGGGACTGATCCCTTCAAAACAATATAGTCCCCCTTTACAAAACCAAAATGTTTGTATCCTCCTTTTGGATTAATGTTGTAATCTTTATTTTCAGTATTACTAATAATCATGATTCGTTTATTGTATTCTGTACGTTGATGAAATCCCATTTGTCCAGCTCGTGGAACAGTATACATCACATTTTGTGGAGAAATTGGACCAAGAGAACCTACTTCTCTTACAGTTTTTCTTGATTTATGTTGTTTCTTTTTTACACCCCATCTCTGAATGACACCTTGCCATCCTTTACCTTTGGTTATAGCTCCTACATCAACGCCTGCACCAATTTCAAAAACTTGATCAAATTTTACTTTTTTGCCCAAAAGCTCTTTTACAAAAGTAAATTGTTTTTTTATGTCACCACCTCTAACTAAAGCTTCAAAAACATATGGTTTCTTTTGATCAAGACCAATATTGTGGGGAGAAACAGCAATAATGGCAAAAATTTCTTTAATCCTCCCAAGCATCTTTTCTGCCTTTTCTAATGCCTTTTCATTATTTTTTAGAGATAGGTGTTTTGAAATTTCTTTTGGAATGTCTTCAGAATAAACATCAAATTCTGCATGATGTCCATAATGATCCTTTGAATATCCTCGCACCCCTAAAACTATAATCGGTGGAGTAACAATAACTGTACCAAGACTTACAAGCTGTTTTCCAAAATTTGGAGTTTTTTCACGGTCATCAATACTTACTATTTGAATACAACCTGCTTTGAACCCAGCATGAGCTAACAATTTTGGTTCTTCAGAAGTGATATCCGGCCACCCATGTAGTCTTAGTCTAGACTCCATACTTTTGGCGCGTCCTCTAGGCAAATACCCAATACTTCCTCTACGTGGTTGGCTATGTCTGCGATGTCCCATGGATAAACGGAAGAAGTCGTTAACCCCATTATATATCTACTACAGTTTTTTACAATTTTTTAAAATTTTTATGAAAAATGATGTTTATGGTTGTAATAAGTCACTTGCAGCTAACCAAATGCTAATTCCACCAATGATCAAACCAATTGCTCCCATCCCAATTGCTAAAATCAAAAATCTTTTTTGGTTTATCATGATCCAATTATTTTTTTTCCACATTAATGATGATCTAGATGATATAAGTTAAGAATTGAAAGTGTACCAAGTATAGCTTCTTCGAGTCTAACTGTTTCTGTACCTTGATCAAGAAAAAAATTAAGAGTTTTAGAATTTTGTATTTGCTTTATTCTACTTCCCAAAATTTCATGAATAGCTTTATTCGTGGATCCATACACAACAAGAATTGGTTTTTTTGAATCAATGTATTTTTTGATTAATGACTGTGAAATTATTTTCCCTTTTCTAGATGTTAAGATAGTATTCCCAGGCCAAGATGAAATCAACGAGAATAAATCACTCCTCTCTTTAACTGTGAATCCCCAATATTGTGAAATTTCTTCCCTCGAAATTTCTTTTATGATTAATTCAGGATATCCTTTCTTGAATTGTGCTGTAATTCGTTTCCCAATGTTTACTTTTCCATAATATGGAATTAATTGATTTATGCCAAAATTCACAAATCTCTTCCCTTTGTTGCCTATCACAACTCCATCACGTATGTCATTAGTTTTGATTTTCTCGTGATCAGAAGACATCAGATGACTTGGGATTTTTAGTGGATGTAAAACTCCAGCATATTTTAAAGTGTTAATTCGTGGAAAAAGTGTTTTTCGTAAAAATGGCGGAGTATCTAGATACTTTAGTATTGTAACTAAAAGTTCTTGGTCATTTTTTTCATTTCCATCTTTGTAAATATAGATAGTGCTTACCTTAAAAATTGCGCAGGCACGCGCAATATCTGAAATCTTTCGTGATTTATCTAATTTTGTAAGATCATCAGATAGTGAAGAGTTAGGGATTGCGATTGAAATATTCAATTAAAACACATTTGGGCTAATTATAAAACTAATTTCTAGCTCTTCTCTGCCGGATATTTTTCTTTTGCAGTTGTGGCATAATTTGAAATTTTTTGGTCAGAAGCAATTTCAAATTGTTTTGCATCTGCTTTAATTTGAGCCATTCTGATATGTTGAGTACCTTCTTTGTCATCACTAGCAAGATAAATTGACGCTGTTGCTAATACAGACGCATCATCCATTGACAAATCTGCTTTGTAATTTTTTTCCAAAAACTCAGTTACTTGGTCTGAACCAGAACCTATGGATACTGCATCATAAGAAATGTAGGTTCCGCTTGGGTCTGTAAGGAATAATTGTGTTTGGTTATTATTATCAACTCCACCAATTATCAATGCAACACCAAATGGTCTAACACCAGCATATTGAGTGAATTGCTGGCATTGATCTGCAAGATGTTTTACAACTGTTTCAACATCAACCGGCTCATCATAAATCAATTTGTTGCTTTGAGAAAAAAATCTTGCGTTATCTACTTGGCTACGTGCATCTGGGATGTAACCAGCTGCTGCAACGCCTATATGATCATCGATCTGAAAAATTTTCTGAGCAGTTTCAGAAATTTGAAGTTTGCGTGGTTTTTCCTCCACAGCAATTACTATGCCCTCTTTGGCTTTGATTCCAACCGCAATAGTGCCTCTTCTAACAGTCTCAAGCGCGTATTCAACTTGGTATAACCTGCCATCTGGAGAAAATACAGTGATAGCTCTATCGTAACCTTGTTGTGCAGGAAGCAATTCGTTTTTCATGCTTTGAAAGTTTAATTTAAGTCTAGCCACACTTTCAAAGCGTGCGTTTTGAAATCGAATTTACAGGTCACCAAAACATAAGATCACTCCACGAAAAAACCATCGAGTTTACCAAAGAATCGCATTTGACACCACAAGGAGATTGCATATTGGGCGTAAATGCTTCATGTGGTTGTGAAGATATTCCAATTGAAATGAAAAAAATCTTAAAGAATTCTAACACCGTGGTCAGATTCTCAATAAAAGTTAATGACTATTCAATTGAAATTGTTGGTAAAGGTCACAATGACCTTCTCCTAGATGATCCTAATGATATTGTATTGCGAAAAAGTGAATTTATCTGCCCAAGAACATTGGCAATTAGCTGTGACAAATCATCCGTTTCCATCCCACGAGATATGGTTCAATTGTTAAATGATCCCAGCACGAAAGGAATCTTCTCAATTGAGGTTTAGATTTTATAGGATAATTTCATTTTAGCTGTATGGGTCTTAAAACAAAACTTTTGATTGTATTGCCTTTAGCAATTTTTGCGGTAATTATTTTTGGTTTTGCTATTTATAATACAGCTTGTAAAAATTCAAATTTTGACTTTTTTGGTTGTTAGAATTCTGCCTATAAATTACAATATATTGTAAAAATGAATTTATCGAGATTTTCTTAAACAATAAGATTCTATGAAATTAGTGCATAATCATAAAATTGAGTTATCACTCACAAAAATGCCTACTGATATACAACTAAAAAAATTAAAGGAATACCTTAGGGAAATGCCCGTTGAAGAAGTATTATCAGGTTTAAAATTTGCAAAAAATCGGTGGACTGCAAAAGATGCAGGTGTTCTAAAAGTAGGAAGAAAAAGCATTATCAAAAAAGAGGTGCATTCGGTTACGACAGAGCAAGCTCAGTGGCGTTTAAAAAACTGGAAAATGATGATTGCAAATTATCGAAGACGCGGCTATAGCTATCCGACTATTTCTAGAATCAAAAAAATCTTAATTCAAAAAAGTAGAAAAAAATCAAAATAAATATTGCCTTTAAGGTTTCTATTTCAAAAATTGAAGTGAAGCAGAACTTTGAAAGTATTTTCTAGATGAAAGTTTCTCTCTTTAACACTTCTTCTTCTTTAAGATCAGATGGTATTTCTGGGATGCTAGATTTTGTTTGGCCTTCAATGATTTTATGCGCTTCTTCTAAGATTGACAATGTTTCAGAATTAGAAGCATCATTCAAAGCGAGTGAATTGTTGCCATTAATTGTTGAATCTTTCATGACATCTCCAAGCATGTTAGACAAGTCTTGCATGTAAGCATTAGCCTCTGGCATTATGGCACTAAGTGATGTACCAAGTCCTTTGATAACTGACATTGCTGGGCTGAGAGTAATTACAACGTCACCTAATTCTGAAACTGTGTTGAGTCGAATTTGAATCTGTTCCATTGCAATTTTTGCGCCACCAATCATTCCTCGCATTTTGCGTATTTGATTAAGCTCAATTGCATAAGCTTTGGCATAAGTTTCATTATTAGATCTTTTAGCAGTAACAATTTTATCAAAAACGAAATCATGTTTTTTCTGTAAATTCCCATGAATTGTATTTAATTTTGTAATCTGAATTTGTAATTTTCTCTGTGCGTCATCAATTTTATTTTTTATTGGAGCTTCTGGCCTGACTTTATCAATTACTCTTTGTGAAAGACTTGTCTCATTTCCAGATCTATTCCATTGTATCATCTAATTTCCCCTAAAATCTCTTCAAAAATTGGTTTTAAACAAAAATGTATCTAATTGCTATGTAACTTCAGTTACATATCTCTGTGGTTACACAATTAACCAAAAGTAAGCGTGTAGATTTCAAAATCTGGACCCGTTACTATGATTTTCAGTACATGTGAAGCTGCTCTTTCACTGTTAACAATATTGATCAGACCAGATTCTACTGTTATCAATTTGTTACCCGAAACCAAATCTCTACCAGAATATGTACTCGAAATAGGATCATCATCAAGATAAATCTCTAACTCGGCGTCATTTGCTGTTACAATATTTACCTCCTTTGCATGATATGGTACCACAATTGAACCAGTATTGGAAACCAGCTTCATACCGCCTTCCTGGTTTTTCCAAGTTCCATCCAAGTAGAAGAAATGCTGTTGTAAATTATTTGGAATAGAGTATGTGACCACTTTTCCAGGATTGAATCCTTCTTCATTGCCAAGCTGATTTCTGCCTTGAGCAAATTTGTATCCAAAATATAATTCTGGAGTTCTAAAAGATGTGTGTTGAAATTCTTCAATATCAACTAATGATTCTGCCGATGCCATTTGAATGCTCAATACTTGTGCTCTTTCTTCAAGTAATTGTTGAATCACTTTTTCAGTTTCTTTGTAAGAACCTTCACCTATGTGATCATATCTGATATAGCCTTCATGATCAGCAACATACTTCCTTGGCCAGTATCTATTTTCAAACGCTTTCCAAGTTTCCCAGTTATTATCAAGAACTACAGGGTAAGTTATTCCATACTTGTCTACTGCCATCTTAACATTGTTGACATTTTTTTCGAATTCAAATTCAGGAGAATGAATTCCAATAATTAATAATCCGTCATCAGAATATTTTTCATTCCATTCAGTAACGTACGGTAAAGTTCTTATGCAGTTGATGCAACTATAAGTCCAAATATCGTATAAAACCACTTTATTTTCTATGTCTTTACTCAGCTGCTCTGGCGAAGTATTGAGATAATGTGCAATTCCAACTAATTCTGGGGCAATTTTGTACTTAGATTTATCAATATTAGAAACTTGGAGTAAGTCTTGATTATTTTTTTGAGAAGTTTGTATTAATTCTGGTGAAGTAGATTCTAATGAAGAAAACGCAAAACTAATGCCAAATATGGCAGATAAAATAACCACCCCTAAGATTATTGCTGTTTTCGATTCAGTTTTCAATTTATCACCCTAACAACACCAGCTCATTCAGAAGTGGAAAATTGGCAATTAATGCTAATTGATTTGTGAAAACTAAAACTCCCAATAATATTATCAGCGAACCAAGAATTACAGAATAATATTTCAGATGTTTACTCATAAATTGAATTAATTTTGTTGCTCTTGAGAAAAATACCCCAATCAAAATAAAAGGAATTCCAAGTCCAAGAGAATAAACTAGAAGCAGATTAAATGCAATTGAGGGCGTGGTTGCTGCCAAAGTGAGAATCGTTCCTAAAATTGGTCCTACGCATGGTGTCCATGCAGCTGCAAATGCTAAACCAAAAACAAACGACATTGGATAGCTGGCTTTTGATCTTTTTGGGAAGAATCGTTTTTCAATGTTTAATGATTTTAGTTTTATACTAAGAATCAAAAATACACCAAATCCAATTATTATGATCCCTCCAATCTGATTGAAGGTATCCATCAGCTCACCAGTAAAGCCACCTAAAACACTGTTAATCATCACACCAAGTGTAGAAAACACTACTGAAAACCCGAGTACAAAAAATACTGTATTTAAAATTATATTTGTTCGATTAACTATGATACTTTTTGTTCCATTTTTTAGATTAAGCTCAGTAATTGTAGTGCCAGAAATATATGCTAAGAATGCTGGAATCATTGGAAGTATGCATGGCGCTACAAAAGAACTTAACCCGGCAAGCGCAGCTACAGCTAGAGTAACTTCTGCCATAGTGTCATCTAGCAATTTTTACTTTAAAGGATTTTTCCAAATCTTTTCATTATTTGTTACAATTCCTTTTTATTCAGGCCCAAATTATCTGTGAATATGAACATGCGATTTGTGGTTGTTGGCATTCTTCTTGGCTCAGTGATCATTATTGCATTCATGGCCGGTTCACCAATGTTTGGTGGTATGGACATGCTAAGATGATTACAAAATTTTGAATTTTTTTCCAGCAGATTCAAAAATACTTAGTGCATCATCAATTTGTTTTTTAGTCAGCCATGATGTTACAGAAAGGCGTATTCTAGCTTTATTCTTAGGAACTGTTGGAAATCTTATTGGTTGTGCATAAATCCCATTATTAAAAAGATATTTGCCAAAATTAAGAGCAGTCTTTTCTTTCCCTATGATGATTGGAATTATATGAGTTTTTGAATCAATTTTGTATCCAATTTTTTTCAAGCCAGAAGAAATAGAATGAACGTTTTTGCCAAGTATTTTTCTAAACTTTTCTCGATTTGAATCAAAACGTTTTATTGAATATTCAACAAAAATAGAAGGCAACGCAGATGTATAGATGAAAGATTTTGATTTGTTAATACAAAGATCAACAACATTTTTTTGTGATGCTACATAACCTCCAAACGAACCTAGTCCTTTACTTAGACTACTAATGTACAAATCAATTTTTTTTGAAACATTAAAATAATTTGCAGAACCTTTTCCATCCTGTCCTACTGTAAAATCTCCATGTGCATCATCTAGAACTGTGATGATATTTTTTTGCTCTGCAAATTCTGTAATTTCTTTTAAATTAGCAAAATCCCCATCCATACTAAATATTCCTTCAGTAATAATGAATTTTCTTTTGTATTTTTTATCGAGTTTTAATTTTAAATCATTAATGTCATTGTGTTTGTAAATTGAAATCTTTGCATTTGATAATTTACAAGCCTCAATTATACTAGCATGATTTAATTCATCACTAAGAATTTGATCACCTTTTTGTATTATTGCGGTGATTGAACCTAAATTTGCCATATATCCTGTAGGAAAAATTAAGGCATTTTGTTGCGATTTGTGTTTGGCGAGTTTTTTTTCTAAAATATTAAAAGCTAAATCATTACCTGAAACCAGTCTTGAACTTGATTGCATTTGGTTTGTAGCTAGTTTTATTGATGGAATTCCAAGATAATCATTTGAGCATAGGTTGAGTAATTTTTTTCTATTAATTGTAATAAATGCCCCATTGACTTTCCCAAATCGTAATTGTCTATACAAATCATTTTTTCTAATTTTTTCAAGTTGAGAATTGATGTAACTAAATTTAGGCTTCAAGCCCAATCTGTTTAATCATTTGTAGGTCTTTTTGTGGATTGTTTCCACTCATTGTTAAATATCCAGAGGTAATGATGCCATTTGCACCACTTTGGAGTAATTCTTCACCATCATCATCTAAAATAAGCTCTCTACCTCCTGAAATTTTGATTATTGAATGTGGTAACAAAAATCGTAAAACTGCGAATGTTCTAATGATCTCTGATTTAGGTAACTGGGTTTGAAGCTCTAAAGGAGTTCCTGGCATCGGAACAAGAATGTTCATAGTAACCTCTTCTGGGAATAATGATGCAATGTCAAGAATCAACTCTAATCTTTGGTTTCTTGTTTCGCCCATTCCTAAAATTCCTCCAGTACACAATTGAAGACCTGCGTTTCTAGCTATTTTTAGTGTGTTAATTCTGTCTTGAAATGTATGTGTAGTACAAATTTCTCGAAACTTTGATCTAGCTGTTTCTAAATTATGATTATATCGGTGCACTCTTAATTCTTTGAGTTTATTGGCTTGGCTTTGTGTAAGAAATCCTAAACTACAATCGACTTTAATCCCAACCCTTTGATTAATTTCTTCTATTATTTCACAAACTTGCTTGAAATCGTTGGGTGATGGTTCTCTCCATGCTGCAACTAAACAATAAGAAGCTGCACCGTCATTTTTTGCTTTTTGTGCACTATGTACAATTTCAGAGACAGGTGGAAGTTGATATTTTTCGATTTGTGTATCGTAGAATGCAGATTGCGCACAAAATACACAATCTTCACTGCATCCATTTTTTTTGATGTTATTCAATTCTTCAACATCAACTTTTAATCCATTGAATTTCCTAGTCACTTCATTAGCAGCCTGTGCTAAAATTTTTAGAGATTTTTCAGAAATATTGAAGAGATCTTCTGTTTCTTTTAATGATAGGATTTCTCCTGATAGAACTTTTTGCTTACAATCCTGGATGGTTTCATACTCCATTTTCACTATAAAATGAATTATGTGCTCTAAATAAGAATATTGGAAATGTTAACCTGGAATTATTTTCAGGTTTACTATGTTATTGCTTTGATGGTTTTAATTGTTCTCTGGAGTAGTAAATTCAGCTCTTTTTGTGAAATTGCTAGTGGAGGAACAAGCATGATGATATTGCCAAGTGTTCTAAGGTAGATTCCATTTTTCTTGCCTGCTTCAAATACGAGTTTATTGAATGATTTTTTTGTTAAAAATGGAGTTTTCTTTTTCTTATCATTAACTAGTTCAATACCCATAAGCATGCCTTTATGCCTAACATCTCCTATATGCTCAAATCTTGAAATCTCAGAGATTTTATCCTCAAATATTTTTGAGGTGATTTGAATTTTTTTTATAAGTTTAAATTTTTCATAAAGCCGTAAATTTTCATTCGCGACTGCAGCTGCAATTGGATTTCCAGTGTATGTATGACCATGAAAAAGATGTTTGAAATCATAAAAATCCCCTAAAAATGAATCATAGACCTTTTTTGTGGTTAACGTTGCCGCTAAAGTAAGATAGCCACCAGTTATCATTTTTCCATATGCAACAATGTCTGGCTGACTTGATTGTGCAGTATACTCAACCATTGATCCAAGACGACCAAATCCTGTTGCAACTTCATCTAAAACAAATAATACGTTATATTTCTCACAAAGATTTTTTATCTTTCTTTGAAATCCATCAGGATAAATTATTACGCCACCTGCAACTTGTGCACCACTCTCCATCACAAATGCTGCAATAGAATCATCTTTTGAAAATAGCTTTTCAATTTTATTTAGACAATAATTTTGATATTCTAGATATGTATAATCATTAGGTACTCGATATTTGTTGGGAACTGGAATACGGATTGTTGAAAATAATTGTTTTTTAAATTTAGAGAAAAACTCTGGTACATATCCTACTGACATTGCTCCAAATGTATCACCATGATAACCATTTTCTAATGTTACAATTTTTGTTTTATTTTTAATTTCTTTATTTTTCCAATATTGTAAAGCAATTTTAAATGTAATTTCCATTGCAGTTGAACCATTATCGGAATAGAATACTTTGCTCATTCCTGGTGACATCTTTACTAATTTTTCTGCTAGCATTTCAGCAGGCTCATTTGTTAAATTAAACATGGGAGAATGTTGGAGTTTTTTTGATTGTTTAATTATACAACTGATTAACTCTTTTTTTGAATGACCCCAAACATTACACCACATACTTGCTACACCATCCAGGAGTCTTTTACCGTGAGAATCTATTAGCCACATACCTTTTGCTTTTACTATCTCATCAAAGCTAACCCATTCCTTCATCTGAGTATTTGGGTGCCAGACAAAACTATCTTGATTCATTTATCGCTTGTAGCTAAATTCATCTTAATAACCAACCGATGAAAGCTTAATCAACAAAGTTGCTTTATCAATCATGTTGAAATCTTATTTTATTACAGGAACCGATACTGATGTTGGTAAAACTTGGATCACTGCAGGTTTAGCAAGAGCATTGCATAATATTGGAATTGATGTCGGAGTCATGAAACCTTTTGCTGCAGGCAATCCACAAAAGATTGGTTTTAAATCAACAGATGTTGAGATTTTATCAAATGCCGCTAAAGTTAAGGATCCTGAAAACTTAGTCAATCCACAATTTTTTCAAATTCCTGCATCGCCATACACTGCAATGAAAAACCCTAGTGTTCATGAAAAAGTTGATATAAATTTGATTATACAATGTTTTAAAAAACTAACTGAGCTTCATGAATCAATTCTTGTAGAAGGTATGGGTGGTATCATGACGCCGATCTTGAAAAATTATTCTATAACAGATTTGATAAATGATCTTAATTTAGAATCAATAATTATCACTAGAACAAGAATTGGCACGTTAAATCATACTATAATGACTTGTAAGATGGCTAAACAATATGGGATTAGAGTTAAAGGGATTATAATTAATGATATTGATCCTGATGGTTATGATGTTGAGATTTTAAAAGATGACATTGAAGACATTACTGGAATCTCTGTTTTAGGATCTATTCCTTTCTTTCAGACTTTAGATATTGATGAGATGGCAAAAATCTTCCAAACTAATTTTGATTTGAAAATCCTAAATTGAGTTTGATTAAAACTCTATTCATTGAATATGTATCGACGTTCGCCTTTAAACTCAGGTCTTGTTTGTACCTCAACTAAGACAAACTCTTTTTTTGGAGACAAAAGTGATTGATCTAGGGTTAGCTTATTTTCGTGAATTTTTTCGTATTCTTCGAGAGAAAGTTTCTTTCTAGTGCCCATTTCCGCCTCAATATTCATATCTTTAACTACTGATTCGTATTCTGGCTGAATTACTCCACTGAAAACCATGGCGCTAGAACCAGAGCCATAGGAACCAAACCCAACTCGTTTTCCAGCCAAATTAACACCTTTTTGATATTCAAATTCTAAACTACTTCTAAATCCAAGATATAATGATGCTGTATACAAATTACCAATCATTTTTGATGCTATCAACGAACTTGCAAGTTTCGATTCATAAACTTCCTGGAACTCTTCGGTTTTAGCAAATCGTTTTGTAAACTCATGATCTTTTTCCATAAACTCTTGATCACCTAGAAGAGACTCTATAGTTCCACGTGGGTCCTTTGGCTGGGGTTCTGGCATACCAATCTTATCGATTAGTGGTTTCCATCTTGGTAAACTTCTCCATTCATGTCGAATCAAATATGAAAGAATCTTTTTGCCCATGTTAGCATATGGAAGATGCATGTTAAAATAATCAATATAATCTAAAATTGTCTCATCTTTTCCTATCTCAAGTAATCCTGATGAAATAACCTTCTTTTTCCAAGCATCAAGTGCTTTTCGTACTTGAATCAGGTAAAGTAGATTAGAATATTGACCATGAACAATTGGGGTTTCTTTTCCAAATGGTCTATAGAAATCATAATCATCTTTGATTGATGTAGATGTAACCTTTGGGTCAAAGGCCAAAAGTCTTGGTTTATCATTTAAGAGCATTGCTACTGCACCAGCTCCTTGAGTTGCTTCACCAGAAGAATGTAAATCATATTTTGCAATGTCAGAAACAACAACCAGCGCAGCTTTGCCTTCAGCCTCTCCAGCCCTAATCCAATTAGTATTATCATACAATGCATAAGATCCTGAAACACAAGCAAATTTTGTTTCAACTCCCCCACAGTGTTCAAATGAACTACTACCATAAACTTGCTCCAACATTCCGATAACATACGAATTCATTGCCTTTGATTCATCAAATGCGGATTCTGTGGATACATATAATCTGCCAATATCTTCAGGAGAAAGTTTGTTTTTTTGCATAATTTTCAGACAAGCATTTGCTGCAAGGCATGCAGGATCTTGATTTGTATCAACCATGGCCATTTTTGAGATTCCAAGGCCTTTTACGAGTTTTGCAGGATCCATGCCTCTTGCATGAGCAAAATCTGACGCATCAACATACAATCTAGGAATATACACTGAGATATCGTCAATTCCA
This sequence comes from Nitrosopumilales archaeon, assembly GCA_016838845.1. Classification (GTDB taxonomy): domain Archaea; phylum Thermoproteota; class Nitrososphaeria; order Nitrososphaerales; family Nitrosopumilaceae; genus DRGT01. The sequence goes on from JAEHKV010000022.1 coordinate 15,065, forward strand.
GCAGCCATGGAGCTAGCCTCCGTGGGTGGTCTTAAAAGGGTTTTGAGCTAAATCTGTTTTACTAAGGTGAAAAAATTCGCCATTTTTACTTCATGATTTAGAATTTGATCTACAAATTTTCTATTTTTCTAGTTCAGAATCAAAAATTTTTTGAAATACATCAAATGGTTGTGCGCCAGGGATCTTTGTAACTTGATTGTTAGGACTAATTACAAAAAAGCCAGGGGTGCCAGTAAGACCTAGAGTTCTTGCGTCAGCATTACTTGCAGAAATGATTTGTGTATGAATTTCATTTAGCATACAATCTGTAAATTCATCAATATTCAAACCAACATCTTGAGCCATTCTTAACAGGTTTTCGGAACTTGCCCATCCATTGTTTTCACCACTCCAATTGTTGTAAAGCATATCATGATATTCCCAAAACAAACCTTGATCATCAGAACAGTGCGCAGCGTGGGCAGCAGTTATTGAATCAGGTCCGATTATCGTAAAGTCTTTGAAGATTATCTTGACTTTACCAGTATCTACATAATTTTCCAGTAGTTTTTGTTCTGTGTCATGAAAGAACTTGTTACAAAAAAAGCATTGATAATCACCAAATTCCACCAAAGTTATTGGTGCATTTGGATCCCCTAAATACGGAGAACCATTTTCAGTAAAAACCGATAGCCCAATTTCTTGAGATGGTGCATTTGAAATTTCCGCCTCTTCTAAAACTAATTCTTTTTCTTGCCCAGCTATGCTCATTCCAAAAAAGACAGCAACTATAACTACAGCTGTAAAACCTGCACCAATTCCTAATGATGGACCATGTAATATCATAAATCAGTTGATTTTTACGTTAAATTTAGGCATTGTGATTTAAATCTAAATAAATGCCAATTTTGATGACAACACATGAAGAAAATCTTTGTGAATGGCTATGGAACAATTGGTAGTCGAATAATATCTTTCATTAAAGATGACCCAGAGATTACAATAATTGGGGTTGGGAAGCACTCCCCTGATGAAAAGGTCGAAGCGGTGATTTCTCAAGGTTTGAACGTCTACGTTCCTGAAAAAAAAGTGGACTCATTCAAAGATTTCAAAATAACTGGTAGTATAGAGTCTGCTTTGGATGACTGTGATTTGGTTATCGACACAGCGCCTGAAGGAAATGGCTATCTTAACAAAAAAAATCTGTATGAGCCAAAAGGAATAATGGCGATTTATCAAGGCGGTGAAACAGTCTATGGTGAAAAGGCCGTTTCTGATTTACTGTTCAACTCTAGAGCAAATTACAAAAAAGCTTTTGGGAAAAAACACGTTATGCAAGGAAGTTGTAATGTGACAGGTGTAGGAAGGATCTTACAACCTCTTCGAGAAAAATATGGCGATAGACTAGTTAGATTTGATGTTACATTGATTAGACGATGGGCAGATATCGAACAAACAGACAAAGAAGTAATTGATTCTATTGAATGGAGTGAAAACCCTCACCATGGTGATGATGTTAAAAGTTACATGGGCAAAGAAACACCTTTATTTTTACGTGCAATCAAAGTTCCGACAAGACAAATGCATCTTCATATTATGGATATTAGATTTAAAGATAAATCTCCCAAGCCATCTGAAATTTTAGACATCTTCAAAGATGAGTATGGCGTTGCAACATTATGGACTGCAAAAGGAACAAAGGATGTAAGGGACTTTGCTAGTACTATGGGGTTTAGTTTTACAGATACAAACATGATTCACATTCACGCAAATATGTTGGAATCCATTGAGGATACTGTTAAACTGATGTATTCTGATGATCAAACAGGAATAGTCATTCCCGAGAATCACATGCTAATGCAAGCTATGTTATTTCAAAGATCATATGATGATGCGTTTAAGCACACTGAAGAATTATTCCATATGACAGAAAAGAAAAAAACTCTTGAAGAACATTTTGCAAAAAAGAATTAGCTGTTTATTCGTTCAATTCTAACTTTTTCTGGTTTATTCTTTGATACTTTCTCTATAACAATTCGTAATGAATCAACTTCAATTTTATCTCCTTCTTTTGGAATATCTCGTAGTTTCTCATGTAACAAACCATTAAGCGATGCATAATCATCCCCTTGAGGAACTTGAGTTTTAAAAATTTCATTAATGGTATCTATCTCAATATCCCCATTTGTAATGATTGTGTCCTTATCAATTGACTGAAATTGTGATGGCTTTGGCGTATCTTTTTCATCTTCAATTTCTCCAACAATCTCTTCCAACAAGTCTTCCATTGTAACTAGACCCTCAACTCCTCCAAACTCATCCAGTACGATGGCCATGTGGATTTTTCTTCCCTTCATCTCTTTTAGGAGCGAGCTAACCATTTTTTCCTGTGAGGCAAAAATTGGCTTTCTAGCTATTTGTTCAAGTTTTATCATTTTATTGTCCTTCTCCATTTCTTTCAAGATATCAGCTACATGAATAAATCCAACAATGTCATCTTTATTAGCATCATAAATTGGAATTCGTGAATGTCCACTTTGGTTGATTTGTGGTAATGCTTCAAACAAAAGCATTTTTGAATGAAGAGTAAACATTTTTGGTCTAGGAAGCATTACAGAGCGAATCACAGTATCATCAAATTGTAACGCGCCATGAACTAATTGTCTTTCATCTTCTTCAATTGCTTTATCAGCTAATCCTTGATCAATAACTCCTTTGATCTCTTCTTCAGTTAATGCTGGGGGGTGATAACTGCTACCCGTCATCTTTACTATGCCCCGAGTAATAATTTCAAAAAGTTTGACTACAGGATAAAGTACATAACTAAATGCAAGTAAAACAGGGCTGAATTTTAATGAGATTTTTGTTGCGTTTGCATTACAATACGTTTTAGGTGTAATTTCTCCAAAAACTAAAATCAAAAACGTCATTATTCCAATTGCAATTCCTAAACCATCATTACCAAATTGTTCAATTGCGATACTCGTTGCAAGTGCCGATGCAGCTACATTAACAAGATTATTTCCTAGATTAACACTTGACATCATCCAACCTGGATTAGATTTTAGTTTGTGTAATGCCTTTGCTCCTTTTACTTTCTGTTTTAATAACTGTTCAACTTTAGATTTACTTGTTCCAACCAAGGCTACTTCTAACCCACTAAAGAATCCAGAAAGACCAATTAAGGTGGCTAAAACTACCATCTCAATCCAAAACTCAACCATCTATATCTCCAAAAAATTGAATTGAATAACGAAATTGGTTATCCATTTTGTTTTTGATACCACCACATTTCCTTAATTACATCTAATTCGCAAAACGGACTTTTAAGGCTTGAGTGTAATATTTCTACTATACTTTGACAAAAATTTGATTAAAGGAGGCTAATTTTTAGGCGGTCTTGCAAAACGATTTGCAGGATTATTGTGATAATCTACATGAAGCATTGCATCCTTTTGTCTGCCAGTAAGTATACCTACTACCACATCATCTTTTTTGATAATTTCTTCGTTAACGAGTTTTTTTATTCCTGCAGGAACAGATCCAGAAGCCATTTCACAATCAAATCCATTTAAACCAACAACTGCCATGCCATCAAGCATTTCATTATCTGATACAGTGGTAACTACTCCATTTGTAAATTCTAATGCCCTTATTGCTTTGAGAATGTTAGATGGTCTACCAATTTGTATTGCAGTAGCTTTTGTTTTTGGTCGTATTCCTTTCTGATCCAAATCAGTATAATATTTTTGAATTAATTCAGAATTTGGTGTTCCTTTGTTCCAACGTAATTCTTCACCATTAAATTTTCCATTGTAAAGATCTGATAGAGTGCTTGCCCCTTCTGCATTAATTACAGCTATTCTAGGGATTTTTTTAATCCATCCCCAATCATATAATTCCATCAAAGATTTTCCACAACTTGAAGTATTACCTAATGCACCACCAGGATATACAATCCAATCTGGTGCGTCCCAGCCTAGATATTCTAATGAACGATATGGAATAGTCTTCTGACCTTCTATTCTAAATGGATTTATTGAATTGACTGTATACCCATCAAATTTTTTTGCATCTTGTAATGATTTTTCTAATGCATCATCAAAATTTCCATCGACCTCAATGATCTGTGCTCCAAATTGGTAAGCTTGACTCACTTTACCAGGAGCTATTTGACCTTTTGGAATATACACATCACATTCAATCCCTTCATTTGCTGCATACATGCCAGCTGAAGCAGACGTATTTCCTGTGGATGCACAAACAATTTTTTTTGCATTAACAAGTTTTGCATGTGTTACTGCCGCCGCCATGCCATTGTCCTTAAATGAACCACTTGGGTTGTATCCTTCTGGTTGTAACCATAAATTTTCAATTGGAAGTGAAACGAAATCTGCCACTTTTGACATATGATATGGTTTAGACTGTCTGCCCTCAGCACCATCTAAGGAAACCAGTGTTTTAGCACATTGATCATGGTTTTCAGTATCAATCTGACAAAAATTTAGTAATTCACGAAATCGCCATACTCCACTTTCATTAAAAATATTCCCAGCAGGATTTCGTCTATTTAAAAAATCTTCTTTCAATGAATTTGAAGGATTTTTTTTATATTTGACATCCAGTAGGTGGCCTTTATCGCATTCAATTCTGGTAGTATTGATAGGATACTCCAAGCCACACGCGACATTAATGCATTTTAAAAAAGCATTTTCTTGCAATGTAGTTAACACAAAAAGAAGTAATTTAAAGTTAAGAGGGAATACGAAAATTTGTCTTATAGGGTTGATTTTATTTGCTACGTCCTAAACTTTTAGATTGATCAAAATTTACTTGTTGATATCCATGGTATCTCTTGATGAATATGTCAAAGGGATTTTAAAGCAAGTTCTAGATTCTTATCAAATTCTTTTAGAATTAGAAGATAAACCTGGAGCTTTGAAAATAATTAAAAATGAATTATTAAAAATTAATGGCTTTCTTCGGGTAATTGTTAAAAAAATAAATTCCTCAAATATTCAATCTGATAGTTTTGTGAATCTCTCAAAAAGATCAAAATATTATCTTGAAAGTTATGAATTTAAAAGAGAGATAGATACTATATCGAATTTGTATTCTACTGATCCCAATAGATTAAAGAATATTCGTTTAAAAATAATTGAACCACTTCAGGATAAAAAACTGATAGAAACAATAGAAACTATTTTCAACATGAAATGACAAATCATTGTTATGAAATCATCTAAAAAATGTGCATTATGTGGATGTCAAGATCATAAACTCATTGGATGTGTTAAACATCTCTCAAAAAAATGTAGTTGTTATAATAATTAAAAGAATTTTTATAAACTAATTATTTTATTCTTTTTTGATTTTTGGTCCAGATCTAAGATGAAAATTTAGACAGCATTTACATTCATTTTTAATACACTCATCATCTGTATAATGACCACAAATTCCACATTCACATCCTACCATAATTTGTTATATAAATCACAAAATATAACTAATACCACTTCAATTTTTTCTGATTTTATACTCAAAACAGATTATTACTTTGATTTTGATTTTTTTCTAGTTTTTTTTGGTTTTTCTGATTTAGTAGAGTGACCTTCAAGTTGTTTTTCAACTTCAGCTTCTTTATTTTCTACCGTTTTGATAATTTCTTGAATTAATCCATCTAGGTCACTATCTGAAACTTTTGGTTCTGCGGCGGTTGCGATTTCATTAATTGTTGACGATATCTGAGAACTGACTTGTTCAAAACTTTCGGGGTCTTCATACGCAGCAGAATAGAGATTTTTTAAATTATTGACTTGATTGATGATTTGATCAGTTAATACAAGATGAAAAGATGTACCATTTACTTGTATCTGTTTTGATATCATATCTCAATTTCAAAATAATAGGTCTTAAAGGTTTTTTGTAGTTCCAATCTTCAATGATAGAGAAAAACTAGGAATTAAAATGTAATATAATCTAGAGCTACTGCATCACAAGTTAATGAATTGTGTCGTGAACCCACTACATAACCATTTTTAATATCATTAACAGGTACCCATCTGTTACTTGATGAATAATGTCGTTTTTTTACTAACTCCTTTTCTATTGCTTCAATATCAAACTCAGATTCTTCGACTTGCTGAGTTTCTAAATGTTTTATAGTAATTAAAATTTTATTTATTTTAGCTCTACTTCCAAACTTCCACCGAATCTGACTCTTTTGATTCTCATCGGATACTTCTAGAATCTTTATTTTCATTTCTTTTTTACCACCAAGATCTTTACTGATTAAAATTCGTTCATCAACAAACTCTTCAAAATCTAGAGCAGGACCCGCTTTGGCCTCATTTTCTATTTTAGGTCTTAAAAGAGAGGTAACGATCTTATGCTGTTCTTTTTCTGCCTCTGCTGATAATTGAACTTCAACATTTTCTTCGTTATCAGAATTTGATGACATAAAATTTCTTATCTCTTACTACTAAAAAATCATTTGAAATTAGGTTTGACTGTGATGTAGATTCAGGTTTGAAAGGGCATTTTGTAATCTTTAAGATTCAATTTTACTCTTTTCCTATTTTGAATAGCATAGGTTTTACCTTCATATGTACAGACAAAATCTATAGCATTTTTGGTTTCATCCCAAACTTTGAAAAATTCTCTTAATTCTCGGCTTTCATATTTTCCTACACCAATTCTCTTTTTTGATAAAAATTTGAAGGCAAGAATGACCTTTCTTGTTTTGTATAATCCAAATGTGTTAGTCCAGTTTAAACATCTAATGATCTGATCAAAGGGAACTTGAAGCGTATTTCCAGTACCTGATTTAGCCTCGATGGTAAAAATAGTGCTACTTTTACCACTTACAACTAAAACATCAGGTAGTGCCACACTTGGAGAGCCTAATCTAAACGCCTTCCAGTCATCTAACGCATTGAATCTTTTAACAATTGTATCTTCCCAGTGATACCCACGCTGTCTTCGAATCCTTGCGATTTTTTTATTTTTAGATTTTTTTGTATATTTTTTGCGTAAGACTGTTGTAGGGTTATTAATAACAGTAAGAGTTCTTGAATAATCATTTTTTTTCATCAACAATCTTGTAACAATATTAGTATAGTACAGTTGGTAATTACGTAATAACTCAGCTTATACTCATTACATTGTTAGAATGGATTTGTTATAACTTGTGAAATTTCACGCCTAGAAAATTATGGAAAAATCTAAGAATTTTCAGGATTAACAATTCGTATCAAATGTTAAATCCGTGAGAAATTCAAGACTTTTTGTTTCCATTTATGGTGACGAGGAGCTACTCTTAGTTTCACACCACAGCATGGACAAAAAAATCCATCACATTCTATGTATACATCGCAACTATTGCATC
>JAEHKV010000023.1 GCA_016838845.1 Nitrosopumilales archaeon
GTCCCAAAAGATGTACAACAAAATGAAGCAGAGATGACATTTCCTGATGTTGTAAAGATGAGGGGGTATCATCCTTGGACCGATCCTGACATTGCTAACGTTGAAAGAGCAATCCAGATGTTGCTTGGATCTGAAAAACCAATTATCTTGGCAGGTGGGGGCGTAATCATATCATCTGCATTTGCTGAGCTTCAGGCCTTAGCTGAAATGTTAATGATTCCTGTAGTAACTACATTCAAAGGCAAGGGTTCGTTCCCAGAGAATCACACACTATCACTTGGACCAATAGGAATGCATGGTCATGCAGAAGCAAACAAGCTTATGGTTGAAGCAGATTGTGTTTTTGCTTTAGGCACTAGATTTTCAGATCGTTCGGTAGGAACATTTGAGGAATTTGAGAAGCGATTAAAGATTATTCACATGGATGTTGACCCAGCAGAAATTGGCAAGAACCAAACAACTCAGGTGGCCGTGGTTGGAGATGTTAAGGCTTCACTAAGAATCATGATAAAGATGCTTCAACAAAAGGCATTCAAAAAATCTGATGATAACAAGTGGCTAAAACATGTTGAGGAAACAAAAGACTATTGGAGAAAAAACTTGAAAATTCATCCTGGTGAGATGAGTGCTGCTAAAATATTACGAAAGCTTAGAGAGATTTTACCACATAAGGCAATTTGTACAACAGAAGTTGGACAACATCAAATGTGGGCATCACTATTCTTTGATGTAATTCAACCTGGAACCTTTTTCAGCTCAACAGGACTTGGAACTATGGGTTGGGGATTTCCAGCAGCAATTGGTGCCAAGGTTGCAAAACCAGATGTTCCAGTTGTAGATATTGCAGGCGATGGAAGCTTTAACATGACTGAAAATTCTTTAGCTACATGCATTACAGAAGACATTCCGGTGATTGTATTCTTGATAAACAACTATTCTTTGGGAATGGTTGCACAGTGGCAGAGAACATTCTATGATAGAAGAATGATTGGTGTTGATCAAAAAGGCTGTCCAGATTATGTAAAAATTGCTGAATCTTACGGTGCACAGGGGATTAGAGCACAATCCCTTGACGAATTAGAAAAAGCAATCAAGGCTGGTCTTAAGAGTGATGTTGCTACAGTTATTGATATTCCAATTGATCCTGAAGAAGACGTATTGCCTTTTGTGGCCCCTGGAACACCACTAAAGGACATGATATTACCGTCGTGAGGAATGATGTGGGCTATACTATCAATTTTAGTTGAAAACAGACCAGGAATATTGTGGAAGGTGACAAATCTATTTCGTGGAAAAAACTTTAACATCGACAGCATTTCGGTTGGCACAACTCCCGACCCTGATATCTCCAGAATGATAATTACAACAAATACTGATGAAAAACAAATACAGCAAATCGTAAAACAACTTACTAAAATGATTGATACGATCGAGGTTAAACATCTTGATGAGCACAAAACCGTATACAGGGAGTTGATACTATTTAGAATCAAGATAAAATCGGCACAGGACACTATGGAAATTAATCGTATTGCAAGTGCCTATGGCGGAAAGATTCATGATGCTAAAAAGGAATCAATTATGGTGGAATTGACCGCAACTCCAGACCACATCAAGTCATTTGAGGAATTGTTAAAGCCATTTGGAATCATAGAAACTTCTAGGACAGGAATTGCCGCACTTCAGAGGGCTGGCACATGAGAGTGCGAATCTTTGATACAACACTAAGAGATGGAGAACAATCCCCAGGAGTCTCATTAGCACCTGAGCAGAAGCTAACCATTGCAAAAAAGCTGGACGAGCTTGGAGTTGATGCAATTGAAGCTGGCTTTCCATTAGTTTCAGATGGAGAACGCAAAGCCATCAAAATGATTATCAGTGAAAACCTCTCAGCTGAGATTTGCGGTCTAACAAGAGCTAACAAAAAGGATATTGATGCTGCAATTGATGTTGGTCTAAAATACATTCACACCTTTATTGCTACATCTGACATTCATTTGCAATACAAACTAAAACTTAGTCGAGATGAAGTACTTGCCAAAGCCATTGAAGCAGTAGAATATGGGAAATCCCACGGACTACAAGTAGAGTTTTCTGCTGAAGATGCAACCCGATCTGATAGAGAATTCTTAAAAAAAGTATTTGGTGAAGTGGCAAAAGCAGGAGCTGATAGAATTGATATTCCTGATACTGTTGGTTATTCCACACCACAATATATGGCAGAAATTACAAAAGATGCAATTGAAGTAACAAAACTTCCTGTTAGTGTTCACTGTCACAATGACTTTGGTTTGGCTGTAGCAAATGCAATTTCAGGCATTCAAGCTGGTGCACAATGTGCACATGTCACTATCAATGGAATTGGGGAACGGGCAGGAAATGCATCACTAGAGGAGTTTGTAATGTCATTACAGTGTTTACAGTTTGGTGAGAAATATGAAACTGGAATCAAAACCGAATTACTCTATGATACATCAAGATTTGTTTCCAAACTAATTGGAATGCCCGTTCAACCAAACAAAGCAATAGTGGGGGAAAATGCATTTGGTCATGAATCAGGAATTCATACTCATGGTGTTCTAAGTAATCCATTGACCTATGAACCAATTAGCCCAGAACTTGTTGGCCGTTCTCGATGGCTTCAGGTTGGAAAACATGCAGGTATCCATGGTATGAATGCAATGTTGGGAGAATATGGGTTACAACCAGACAAAGAACAAGCTAATCAGATTCTTGACAAAGTAAAAAATTTGGGTGATCAAGGAAAACACGTAACAGAGGTTGAGTTGCTAGCAATCGCTAGTGAAGTTATGAAGGAACGTGGACTTAAGCGAATTGTTCAGCTCACTGGATTTTCAGTTTCGACAGGAATTGGAACAATGCCTTATGCATTTGTAAAATTAAATATTGATGGAAAAGAATTCAGTGCAACCGATCATGGTGTTGGTCCTGTAGATGCATCATTAAATGCAATTCAAAAAATTACTGGAAAGATTTCTGAAGTGAGAATCAAAGATTATGGCTTGGCTTCAATATCTGGTGGTTCTAACGCACTTTGTGAAGTCACAATTAAGGTTGAGGATGCACAAGGCAATAATGCATCTGCAAAATCTGTTGGAGAAGACATTGTCACTACTAGTGTTCAGGCGGTAATTGAAGGGCTAAATAGAATCATGCTCAAAAAACTACTCAAAGAAAAAAAAGTAGGTAACTAATCTTTAAGAAACTACTACGCAATCTAGGAGTGAGAAATGTATAACATTGCTTTAATCAAAGGAGATGGAATAGGGCCAGAGATATCTGAATCTGCAATTAGTGTTTTAGAAACAATCAATGATAAGCTTGATTTGAAATTTTCAATTAATCAATTAGATGCTGGAGACAAAGCTCTCAAAAACACTGGGAAAGCACTACCTGATGAGACATTTGATGCAATAAAATCATCTGATGCCTGTTTGAAAGCACCAGTTGGGGAAACAGCAGCTGATGTTATCGTGTTTTTGAGACGTGAGCTTGACCTTTACGCAAATATTCGTCCTGCAAAATCATATCCAAACATGAATGCACTACGAGATGATGTTGATTTGGTAATAGTTCGCGAAAACACTGAAGACTTGTACCAAGGAAAAGAGTTTGAAATAGATGATGTAGCAGTTGCTTTGAGAATTATCTCTGAAAAAGCGTCAAAAAGGATAGCAAAATACGCCTGTCAGACTGCCATCCAGAGGAATTTACAAAAAAAGGTTACCTGTGTTCACAAATCCAACGTAATCAGAAAATCAGATAGCTTGTTTGCAAGAGCGTGTGCTGGAGTAGCTAAAGAGTATTCTGATGTTTCCTTTGAAGAAATGTATGTTGATGCTTGTGCCATGAATCTAATAAGACAACCTGAATCATTTGATGTAATAGTTACAACAAACATGTTTGGTGATATTCTTTCAGATGAATCAGCTCAGGTAGTTGGTGGATTAGGAATGGCTTCAGCTGCTAATATTGGTGATGACTTTGCATTGTTTGAACCGGTACACGGAGCTGCATTTGATATAGCTGGAAAAAAAATTGCAAACCCATCTTCATTTATTCTATCAATAAAGATGATGTTGGAATGGCTTGGAACAAAACATGATGATAAAAAATGTTTTGATATATCTGACAAGCTTGAATCAACAGTTTATGATGTTGTAAAATCTGGAATTAAAACAAAGGATATTGGGGGAGATAAAACTACTTCAGAATTTACACACGAAATAGTTTCAAGACTAAGTTAATCTTTTTCTTTTTTAAGATCAGAGGAAGGTGGATTAAGTGACCAGAAGAACATTGCCAAACCAAGTGGAATCATAATCAAAATGGCTGCAATTAATGTGGTGTAATAGTAAGTAGGATCAATCCCAGGAAAAAAGGGACCGGGAAAAACTGCATAAATCCAAAGAAGCCCCATGCATCCCACCAAAATCTTGTTTCGTTTTAGGATTCTTTTCCAACTAAGCCTTCTTTTTGTAATGAAACATTCTTTGCATCTAGAACGGTCATCTGTCATACAGTTTGTGCAACATCGTCTGTCACAAAAGTAGCACTTTCTATCTCCAAAGGCAGAACCACAAAAAGTACATTTTTGCACAAGTATGAATTGTGACTTTTCAAATTTATCTTTTTGTTAGAATATTGCTTAAAATCTATTTTGTAGAATTACGTATTTCTTGAATAATTTCATCAGTTTTGAATTGATAAGTTTCTAACACAGTTAACAAATTTTCCATGGTTTGATTTTGTTCCCGAATTTTGTTTTCTAGAATCTCGATGGTTTTTCCTTTCTCACGATCTGACCAGGTGTAAATGTGATTATAGGCAGAAAACCTCTGTTTGCATTTACTGCACTGCGGTTTCTCTTTTTTTGTCCAGAAGTTGTGCCCACATTCACATTCAACCCAGTCATACATATGTTATTAGATAACAAAATATACTTTTAAATGTTATTTAATAACAGAAATCCATTATTTTACCTATGGTTTCAATCTATCTGGATCCCTTGGATAAAGAATAACCTCTCGAACATTATCAATCCCAATTAAAATAGTGAGTAATCGTTCCAGACCAAGGCCCCAGCCTGCATGAGGAGGCATTCCCCAATCAAACGTCTTCAAATGGTCAGCAAAGAGAGCAGGATCAAGATCTTGCTTTTCTAGTCTATCTTTTAATTTCTGTGGATTGTGTAATCTAGTTCCACCAGAAGATAATTCCAAATATCCAAATTGTAAATCAAAGGATTCTGAAAGTGCGGCATCATTACTTTTTTCCATGATATAAAATGGTTTGAGCTTAATTGGCCAATCTGTAATAAAATAAAACCCAGGATGATTTTTACCAAAAATTCGTAGATGCGAATCTAATAAATCATCACCAAACTCTAATTTTTCGCCAGCTTTATTGAGCTCTTCAATTACATAAGAATAAGTAAATCTATCAAATGGTCCTGCATGAGTGCCATTTGGTTTTTTTGGAGAAGTAAAATTCAATCCAATCGCTTTTTCTTCGGCTTTACAATTATCTGACACATAATTGTATACATGCCTTATCATTTTCTCTAAAACATCCATCACATCGGTATAATCCATAAAGGCAGCCTCGATATCTACACTAGTAAATTCTGATAGGTGTCGTCCAGTGTGCGATTTTTCTGCTCTATAGAACGAAGCTATTTCAAAAACTCGCTCAAGACCAATTGTCATCTGTTCTTTATAGAGTTGTGGGCTTTGTGCAAGATATGCCTTTTTACCAAAATATTCTAACGAAAATAAATTTGCACCACCTTCACTAGCGCTCCCAATAATTTTTGGTGTGGTAATTTCAATGAATTTTTTTGAAATCAAATATTCCCGTAATGCAGTTAGCACATGAGCTCGAAGCTTGAAAATTGATGCAGTTTTTTGATTGCGCATATCTAGTGCTCGAGAGTTTAACCTATTGTCAATATTGCTTTCCAATCTTCCAAGAGGATCTATTGGAAGAGGATGAATTGCTTTTGCTAAAACTTCAATTTCTTCGGCGCCCACTTCGAAATCAAAATCTTTAGCTTTGGTCTCCTGTACTGTTCCCTTAATTCTAAGAACGCTTTGCCTGTTTAGCCCTTGAATCTTGTCATTTTGCTCTCCCTTTACAATAATCTGGGTTATCCCTGTAGAGTCACGCATAGTCAAAAAGGTCATTTTTCCTAATTTCCGAAGATCCTCTATCCATCCTCCTAGGACCACCTTTTGGCCTATCATCTCAGAGTTAACCTCTTCAATATCGTGTGTACGCTCAAAACCCATGATTTCTCAGACTCGATCTTTTGAACAAATCATGTCTTAAAAATTATGTTAAGCCGTCACTTTGGATAAATGCAAAACAAAAATCTAGTAGGACGTCTAAAACAATACATGGCATTTCTTGATGTTGAAAAACTCTCTGCAGTATACGGCACTTCTAAAGGAAACGTACACGCGTTAGAGAATGTTAGCTTTTCTCTAAATGAAGGAGAGTCAATTGGTATTGCAGGTGAAAGTGCTTGTGGGAAAAGTACGTTAGGGCTTTCAATGATCAGAATGCTTCTTGGCGGGAAAATAGTTTCGGGCAAAGTTCACTTTAACAATAATTCGATATTGGATCTACAAGAATCTGAATTTAACAAAAACTATCGATGGAAAAAAATCGCAATGGTTTTTCAAGGTGCTATGAATACACTTGATCCTGTTTTCTCTATAAAAGAACAGTTTGTTGAGGTTTTAAAACAACATAAGTTTGCTGGTGATCACGAAAAAGTAATTTCTGATGCCATAAACTCAGTTAGTCTTAATGAAGATGTTCTGAAAAAATATCCACATGAACTCAGCGGTGGAATGAAACAGAGAATCATAATTGCTATGGCACTTCTCTTAAAACCAAATTTTGTAATTGCTGATGAACCAACAACCGCACTTGATGTTTTAATCCAAGCTCAAATTGTCAACCTCTTAAAAAAATTGAAAAAAGACGGAATGTCAATCATGTTGATAACACATGATCTTGCAATACTTTCCGAAATTGCAGAAAAGATTGGCATTATGTATGGTGGCCAAATGGTTGAATTTGGAACCTCGGAAGATGTTTTCAAAAATCCAAAACATCCATACACTCAAGCACTCTTAGAAGCAATACCAAGACTCCATGGGGATAAACCCAAATACATCAAAGGGGTGCCTCCGAGTTTACTCGAACCAAATCAGGAATGCAGATTTATAGACAGATGTCCTAAGGCGATGGAAAAATGCAAAAAAGATCCTCCTAATTTTAAAACTAACTCAGGCTATGTCAAATGCTGGCTGTATGAAGATGAAAAATAACTTTACAAAAATTAGTTTGAAAATTCTAAATTATTGTTAGAATTTAATCCAAGTGTAAATCACTTTGATTTGTTCCATGATTATTGCATTTAGATCACTAATTTTATCTTCCATTGCATCTAGCAAATTTTCAAGATCAAAGATTTTGTCTGATAATCCTTCATTCTCATTCTCCAATTCCACATTTTCTAGTTTTAGCTGTTCAACCTGATTTACTAATTCTTCATTTTCATCTAGTTCTTGTTCTGATTGTTGGAAATTAATTACGTCATTATCAAGAAGTGATTCGGTATTTTGTTCAATGATTTGCCCTTTTAGGGTAGTACCAAATATCTCAACTTCATCTACTCCATCATAGAGTTGAAATTGTACAGTTCGATCGTAAGGTGTACTCCTAACTTCAGAATATGAAATTAGTTCACCATCTACAATGATCAAAAACTCATCATCATGACCTTGATAAATGGCATCAAAAAAGTCACGATCAAATGCAATTTTTAATGTGCCCGGAGATTCAGATACTTCAACAGCAAAAATTATTGACATTGTTTCATAATCTAGCTGATGGCTTTGAATGGTCACCCCGTCTGAGGTCACATCAAAAGGAGTTTCTGCATCTACACCTAAAATAGGAACAGTGCATAAAATTGCAAATATCATAAATATCATTTTTCTCATTGCATCACAAAGTCATTTTTTGGTTTATTCAGGAAAAGTGTTATCACTTTTTGACACAACATGTAATCCTTACTATCTTCATGCGTAATTTTTCAATAATGAGGGTAAAATTTAGGCGAAAGTTGTTTTGTACTTAGGAATAGAGCTTTACAATTGGTAGACAAGCATCTATTATTCGAAGGATTTCTGACCTTACGACTTTTTTATCAACCGAAATCCAAATTCGATTTTTCTTTATAGCAAAAGAGACTGTCTGAACTTTTTTTCGTTCTTCCCATACAAACTCAATTGGACCTAGACTCTTATCAAAAAATGCTTCGAGGTCAGTTTTAATTGCAATATGTGAAAACTGGTATCGTGTATCCTTAGCATTAAGCAATGGCTTTAGGCCATGGCGTCTATAATTAGAAATTAATTCTCCCCTATTCCCAACTGCTGCAACAAATCTTATGTAAGGACTAATCTTTGCAATTGCCCTACAAAATTCATCATAACTTTTTTTTACCAATTTGAATTAGGTAACAAAATAGGATATTTTAATGATTTTAGAGATTAGATTATTTTCCAAGCCATGATTTTTTTTATAGTTAAATAAAGCGTGTAAAAACATTATTTTGTGGATTTTACTGATCTTTTTCCTTTTGCATCTGAAATAGGATATTTTGGTTTGGGGATTGCTAGTTTTTTTGGCTCCTTAATCCCCTTTGTGCCAGTTCCTATCATTATTTTACTTGTTACAATGTCAGTTGGTGATCAGTTTAATATTCATGCATTAGCTATTCTTGCGGCAATTACCGCAACCATCGCAAAGCAGATAATTTTCTACATTAGTTATACTGGAAGGCGAATAATGAATGAAACAACTAGGAAAAGAATGAAACCTTTTGAGCGCTTAGCAAAAAAGTATGGTGCAATTGCAGCTTTTGTTGCAGCTGCCACTCCAATTCCAGATGATTTAGTTTACATTCCACTCGGTTTAGCAAAATATAATCCCAAGAAATTTTTTGTTGCAACATTACTAGGAAAAATTGTTCTGAGCTATACTATAGTATTGACATCACATTTCTTGGGAATCTCATTATTAGAACCATTTATCGCAGATATTGAGGATCCCACTGCGATTTACATGGGAATTATAGTTTTTGGCGCTGTTCTTACTGTGCTTGTAATCCTTTTGTTACGACTTGATTGGGCAAGAATTCTTGGTAAAGTGGCTCCTTGGACACTTTATGAAGACGAAAATAATTCTGATCCCTAGATGCTTATTTTAAAATTCCAAAGTTTATGGAGACCATTTTTGATTCCTATTCGTTTACTAGCAAAAATTTTCTTCTTCTTATCTAATCCGCTTGTTATGTAAAGTTCAGTCTTTTTAGCCAAGTCTACACCATATTGTTTCTTGTTTATGTTTAATGCTTGTGTTAGTTTAGCTGGTCCATTTGCTAAGTTTGAAATTTTATTAGTTTTTCTATTTTTTTTCATTACGTCTATTCCTTTTTCTGGTTTCAAACCACGAATTAAAACTGCACCTGCTGCAAAGTTATGATTTCTTGCAACAACATTGAAACAGAAATACATTCCATAAGTGAAATAGACGTATGCTTTACCAACCTGCTCAAACATCGCTCTATTCCTTGGTGTTAAACCTCGATATGCATGACTTGCAGGATCATCTGCGTACCGATAGGCCTCAGTTTCTGTTATGATTCCAGAGATTGTCTGTTTCCCAATGGTTCGAATCAACTTTTTCCCGAGCAAATCTCTTGCAACCTTGACCGTATCTCTTTCATAGAATGTTCTTGGGATTGTCTTCACAATCTCATCCTTTGATTCCATTGAGTGTTTTTACTAGAGTCCTCATATCCTTTTTCAAGGTTTGAAGAAGTGACTGATTGTAAATTGTTGCTGCTGGGTGAATTGTAACAAAGTAGAGATTTCCATTTTTCTTTACTATTTTTCCATGGTTTTTCGTAATATTACTGCCTCCTAACAACGAATGATATGCAGTA
>JAEHKV010000024.1 GCA_016838845.1 Nitrosopumilales archaeon
ACATTTCATCTTGACACTTTACCAGGAAATGTAGGAATTGGACACACTAGGTGGGCCACTCACGGAAAGGTTACTGATATCAATGCACACCCTCATTCAAGTAATTCTGGTAAAATTGCAATTGTACATAACGGTATAATTGAAAATTTTACTGAGTTAAAAGAAAATCTTGAGCGTAATGGATTTTCATTCAAAAGCGAAACAGATACTGAAATAATTGCAAACTTGATTCAATTTAATTTTGATCAAACATCTGATGTTAAGAAATCTATTATGAATACTGTATCTCAATTGAAAGGTCATTATGCATTTGTCGTAATGTTTGAGGATGGAACTCTCGCTGCAGCAAGATTTCATGAACCATTAATTGTTGGAATAGGTAAGGATGACTATTTCTTATCAAGCGATGTATTAGGTTTCATAGAAAGAACAGATGATGCTATTTATATTAAAAATAGGAATTTTGTTTTAATGAATTCTTCTGGAATTCAAATTTTTGATTTTGAAGGCAATGAGGTGAAACCACATAGCGTTAAAGTGTCAAAAGAATTTGCTGACGCGTATAAAGGAGATTATGCTCACTTCACACTGAAAGAAATTTCTGAACAACCAGATACCATTCTAAAAGCTGGAAAAAATAACTCAGATGCAATTGAAAAGGCAATAGATCTCATCAAACATGCAAAAACTTTGTACATTACTGCTAGCGGAACTTCCTATAATGCTGCAGTTATAGCAAAATATCTTTTTGCTAAACATGCTAAAATTAAAGCAGAAGCTATACTATCAAGCGAGTTTCCTTTTTCACCCATTTCAATTGATCAAAATTCTACAGTAATTGCAATTTCTCAGAGTGGAGAGACTGCAGATGTCTTGGAGTCTGTAGATCTAGCAAAGAAATCCAATGCAAAAATTCTTTCAATAGTTAATAATTTGATGTCCTCTCTTGTGAGAAGATCTTCTGCTGTGATAGGCATGAATTGTGGTCCTGAGATAGGCGTTGCAGCAACGAAAAGTTTCACTGCCCAACTGGCAATAATCTATAAAATTACTGAGGAGTTGTGTGATGGATGTGTTGGTGTTGATTTAAAGAAGGTTTCTGATTTGATATCAAAATTAATTTCCGATACATCAAAGATTCAGTCGATTGCTAAGGAGCTTAAAGAAGTTACTGACATCTATGTACTTGGAAGAGGAATTCATTATCCTATTGCATCTGAAGCTGCATTAAAATTAAAAGAATTAACCTACATCCATGCTGAAGGAATCCCTGGTGGGGAATTAAAACATGGTCCACTTGCCCTTATGGATTCAAATGTTTATGTCTTAATCATAAATCCAAATGATTCTACTTATGATGACACTATGACAAGTGCAAGAGAGATCAGGGCCAGAGGGGCAAAGATTATTGGAATTTCAAATAAATCTAGTGACGTTTATGATCATTGGATCGAAATACCAACCATAGATGAGACAATGTACCCACTAATTGAAATAATTCCCATTCAACTTTTAGCATATTATTCAGCAATAGAGAAAGATACAGATCCTGATTATCCTAGAAATCTTGCAAAGTCTGTTACCGTCAAGTAAAAACTCTTGCGTATTCTTTTTCGATCAATTCAAGTAGCTTGTGAGAATCTATTCCTGTTTTCAATTTTGAAGCAATAATACTACCTCCTGCACCAACTCCTTCCTTTGCAAATCCTTGGGAAAATGCCCTGAGTCCTTCAAATTTTGAATTTTCTAATTTCGGATCAACAGCTAAAATAGGTATGTCAGCCAATTGATTAACAATTTGTATAAAGTTCGCGGTTTTGTCATTTGTGATGTAGCATGTAGTACCAATCGCGGTATTATTTTCGTTAAAACCAATATGTTTTCCAAATGCAAGAACTGCTGCCATTTGAGTTCCCCCACAAAGTAACACATTTGTAATTTCAGAGGCAGAATTGAGCATTCCTGTAACAAATGGAATCATTGGGTCACCCATATTAGAAATAATTACAAAGGGATCATCAGAATCAAATCTTTTTGAAGCACTTTCAACTACTTGATTTTTTAAATCAACAGGATTTTTTGGTATGCTCGAGCTTACTTTGGCATTTAAACCAAATCCTCTCATCACAGCTAATGCCGTAGTAGTTCCTCCTGGAATACTTTCACCAATTAAAAGACAGTTGGTTTGAGACCCTAAAGTTCTTCCAACAATTTTGCCATAATCAACAGCTTTAGTAACAGATGAATTATCAAGAGCAGAAACATTCGAGATGTTTTTTCCAGGCTTCAAGTTTGTTTGAATATATGGTAGTTGAGGTTGAATTTTACTTCCTGCATTAATTATAACATGTGGAATACCTGCTGATTCCAATGCAACTTTTGTAATAAGTGCAGGAGTTGGTTTCCCATCAGGAGTCATAGGAATTTTTTTAATGCTTTTACAAAATCCGTAATGAAGAAACTCTGCATCAGCTGCGGGGGTATATTTTATAGACTCACTATCAGCCCCAGCAATAGTAATTCCAGGGATTTCACAAGTCGCGGTATATGATATAACAAATGAAAAAAGAAAATTTTTTTTTTCAATTGTGTTAATGAATTTTTTTCCTTTTTCTATATTACCAAATATTTCAATATCATTTACCAATTTTGTGTTAACCCATCAGTTCTTCAAATTCTTGTTCAGTTCTTTTTTGCATAACAAAATTTGTTTTCTTTTCATTACCTATTGTAGATGTTGGGGCAGAGCCATAATCATGACCTGAATACATAAGCAAATCATCTTCCAAATTATACAAAATATCCATTAGACTGTGATATAGCTCTTGTGAGCTGCCACCGGGCAGATCTACACGACCACAGTTTCCAACAAATAGTGTATCACCAGAAAAAATCTTGCCATCGCCTACTAAACAAATACTATCTTTTGAATGACCAGGAGTATGGATGACAGAAAGTTTTGAATCTCCAAATTGAATAATATCACCATCGGTAACTTGAATGTCAGATTTTAGCTCTGATGCTTTATGTTGAACAATTTTTGCGCCAGTTGATTGTTTCATACCTTCATTGCCTAATGTATGATCAAAGTGGTGGTGGGTATTTACAATGTATTTGATTTTCAAATCATGTCTATGTATCAGCTGTTCAATTTTATCAAGTTCCCATGAAGGGTCTATGATGATACCTTCTCCAGTATGCTCATCCTCTAAAACATAGGTAAAATTTTGCATATTACCTACTAGAATTTGGTGGACCTTCATAGTACCCCTTTCTCTGCCTCTAGAGGTATTCCAATTTTCTCAACAAAAATTTCTCCACACAAATCTTTCCTTTTTGACATGCCAATCTTCATCTTGTGAAATGTTGTGGTTACATCAACTTTCACAAAAATATTAGCGGTTTTTCCGGTATCTGGATCTAGACCAGATGGAACATCAACTGCTAGTTTGAATGCTTTAGAATTATTGATAAAATTAATTGCGGATGCATAAGGTTCTCTTATTTCACCAGAAATTCCAGTTCCCAGAATGCCATCAATAATAATATCAGGCATAAAATCAAAATTTGAATTAGTTCCTGTCATTAGCTTTACCGATTGCATTTTTTCCAAAAGTTTCCAATTCCATTGACTTTCTTCCGTTTTAATTTTTTCAGGATCACCAAGTAAAACTACAGTGACGGTCACGCCATATCCTGATAAATGACGTGCCATAACAAGTGCATCGCCTCCATTATTTCCCAATCCAGCAAATATGATTATACGCTTACTTGAAATATCATTAAATTTTTTTATTAAATTTTTTACTGCTGCGGCGCCAGCGTTTTCCATCATGAATTTTTTAAGAAAACCCATTTGATGACCATTGTTTTCAATTTGCATCATTTGTTTAACTGTAATTTCCATAATTTAATCAGAAATTGAACATAAAATAAGCGCTTTGGCAAACGACTTTATCTTGGTTTTTAGGGCATTAAATTATGTCATTAAAAAATGTAAAATCGTCTTTGAATACTATATCTAAATCTCTAGCAATTTCATATGATTCTAGAGAATATCTCATAAGAAATACCCGTGAGGTTGTGATTTTGTCTAGTCAAGCTATCATTAGCATTCACAAAGGTGATCGTAAAGTAGCGAAATTAAAGATCAAAAAAGCACAAAATCTGTTGAAGTCATTTAGAAAAAAAGCTAATGGGGGATTAAATCGCTATTTAATCACGCCAGAACAGGAGTTGGTTGAAGCATTTGCATTATTAGCTATTGTTGAAAAAAAGAATGTCCCAGATCATAAAACTATATCTGTTTCAAATGAATCTTATGTGCTAGGACTTTTAGATTGTGTTGGTGAATTAAAAAGGCTAATTTTTGATAATATTCGAGTTGGCAACTCTAAAGAAGCTACTAGAATTTTTGAAATAATGGAAAATTTGTATTTACATTTGTATCCTTTTGCTTCATATGAT
>JAEHKV010000025.1 GCA_016838845.1 Nitrosopumilales archaeon
AATCTGGTTCAACTGATGCTGTTGCAGTTCCTGTAACGGAAATTACCTTCTCCCGTGATGGAAAAGGAGTTGTTTCTGCTGTGGCTTGATTATCTGCAGGTGTAAGATTTACAGCAAATGCAAGTACTAGAATAACTCCAGTAATTGCTGCTACACTTACAACTTTGTTCATTAGATTGAAAATTTTGTTTGGGTAATATATCAAATGCGAATTAATGATACTGGTCTACTTTAATTTTTCTTTAAATAAGAAAATTGGTATTAAGTATTAATGGGATTACGAAATCTTTCTCTGAAACAAGAATATCGTTCTGATAGGGATGACATTATTTCAGAATTATTTGTTCCATGTTTGAGTCATTGTATTGAATATGATAGATGTATAGAATATATTTCCGTGAAAAGTCTTACTACACTTGCATTAGGTTTTGAAAATTTTGCAAATAATAAAGCAAGAATGAGAATCATTTCCGGCCACAGGTTCAGTGCCTCAGACCTCGGTTATTTGACTAAATTGTTTTCTAACCACAATAGTGATTTTAGATTTAATGGGTCAATTATTCGAGATACTAAAATCAAGATGTTAAAGGAACTTGTAGACAACCATAAATTAGAAATTAAAATTGCAATTCCAAATTCTGAAGAGGTTGTGGGTTCGTTTACAGAAACAATCGGTATATTTCTAGATGAACATGATGATGTAGTAGCGTTTTCTGGAACATCCAATGAGACGTTTGATGTGCAGAATAGAAATTTTGAGTCTGTAGATGTTTTTACTTCATGGAACGATAAATCTAGAGTTGAAACAAAAATTAAAGATTTTGAGGAGTTATGGGAAAATAAAACAAAGTTCGTCGAGGTTTATGATTTTAATTTTGCTGAAAAAAAGAATCTACTCAAATATGCTACAAAGTGGGCAATGAATATTACTTGAAACTTTGCAAATTGATCTTTTCTTTATTTTCCAAAAAATTAATTTGTGAAATTTTGTAATAAATTATTTCTCCCCTTCGTTCAATGACAGCTATGATTGGTTCTTTTCCCATCTGAGTGATTTGCTCGATCTTTTTTTGAATGTGTATGATTTTTTCTTGTGTTCCTTCGTTCATTCCAAAAATCAGATATTTTGCACCCTTTTCTCCAAAATGGCCTCTCTCATATACGCGAAAATCATAGCCAAAACCAAATCCATCCTTGACAATGTATCCTCTGTTTCGCAAATCACGGTAAATCAGAAATTTCGTTAGAATATCTTTATCATATTTTTTGCAGATTTTCATTAACGAATCAAAATCAACGGTTTTTTTCGCTTTTTTTAATTTGAGTTTATCAGTAAACAAAAGATAAAGTGATTCAAATGGTTTTAAGAAAAATTTTTTCTGTGTAACTTCGCCATATCCTTTTAATTCTAAAGCTTGCTGCATATCCTTTATAGAAATTAGTGTGTGATCTTTTACTAAATCTCCCTCTACTTGAGGTTCCTCTTCCAATTCCATTGTAGCGAAATAGTCCATGCTTTCAATATAAGCATACGTCAAATTCATGATTCAAATTCAAAAAAAAATGCTTGAATTAAAGTAGATTTGTACTACCGTTAAAATATGGGCAGAAAATTATAGTCATGAATAGTGATACAATGCACGGTGCAAACTATAGAAGAGGAAATGGGCAGCCATATACAAGGAAACAATACATCAAAGGTAAGCCACAATCTAAAATAGCAAAATTCCAAAGTGGAAAGCCAGGAGATTTTGATTATTGTGTTCAATTATCGGTTAATGAAAAACTTCAGATCACACACATGGCAATAGAATCAGCTAGACTGGCGGCAAACAAACCTGTTGAAAAGGTTGCAGGCGAAACAGGTTTTTTTTCCAGATTGAGGATTTACCCTCATGTATTACTAAGAGAAAATAAAATGATTGCAACTGCTGGGGCAGATAGATTGCAGGAAGGAATGAGGAGGGCATTTGGAAAGGCCGTAAGCTTGGGAGCACGCGTAAAAAGTGGTCAATGTATTATGGAGATACATGTAAAAAAGGAACATCTTGAACTTGCAAAAAAGTCACTAAAAGATTCTTGTGTAAAATTGCCAGGAACGCCGCGGATTACTGTTATTTCTTTAAAATAATCACTTTTTGTTAAACTTTAGTTTTTCAAGGATTTCGCTTTCTTTTTGTTTCAGAATGCTTAGAAATTCCAAAAATTCCTGTTCAGTAGGACCTCGCTTCAAAATTCGCCTGCATTGATAGTAAAAAGAGTTGTAGAGTCTTCCTATAACAATCCCATAAGAAAATGTCCTATTCTCCGAAGATAATTCATCAAATGACTTTACAATAGTTTGAATTTCATCCACATTTGAAAGTGCATCATTAATTTTTTGGGATATTATTTCCCCAAGTTTTTCATCCACAGTACATCTACAAACTTTCTGATTAAAAACAATGTTGTAAAGAGCAGTACGCTTTAATAGCGAAAATCTAATTTTATCGAATGAGCAGTTGTAGTATAGTTTGGTTATTATTCGAGCTTGCCAAGTTCGTGACCCGGGTCCAAATCCCGGCAACTGCATTCTTTTTCAAAAAATTTGAGTTTTCAATTTAATGTCTTATTTGCATTCCCGGATTCTAATGCTTTCTTAATAATATCTAGAGCGTTAGCTGCTTTTTCAGGCTTTGGCAACTGAATCATAAAGACATTTTCCTTTCCTAATTGTGAGTTAGGAGAGGACAAAGCAAGCATTGATGTTTTTGCCAAGGATTCAAAAAAATCAAAGGATTTTCTTGCGTCGAATAGCACCTTTTCATGAATTCCGCCATCCGAAAAAGTCAAAGTTACCTCTACAAAAACATGGCCTAACCCATCTTGGAGAATATTCAGATTAGTATCAACAGATATTGGTTTACCCGCCACCTTTTGCATTATTTCATCAAATCGTTGTTCTGATAAAATTATGCACGGTACCTGGGTGGAATTATATTCAAAGAAAGTAATATCTTGATGCACTTTTCCCAACAATTTTTTTAATTCTTCATTTGACAAGTTCTAGTCTTCCTTGATTTTTGGAACCACTTTGTCGCCTGCTTTTATCAAAAATGGTGAGATGAATGCAGTGATTATAGTAATAACTCCTATCAATGGGAAAAGAAAAGCGCTTACCGCTCCCAAATCTACTCCGACTTTAACAATAACAATTGAGAACTCTCCTCTGGGGGCTGCCAAAGCAAAGGCTGATGTTAGTGATTTCCCACGTTTTTGTCTGAAAATGAAATTGCCAAGCATGTTCCCCCCAAATTTCATGCCTGTCGCAACTAGAATTAGGGCTATTGCGAGAAATATGTAATTTTGAAGTTGGCTAATATCCATTAGTGCTCCTACCGAGACGAAGAAAATTGCTACAAACATGTCTTTTATTGGGCTAGAGAGGATTTTAGAAACTTCTGCTGATTTAGATTCTGCCACAAGTACTCCTGCCAGAAATGCTCCAATTGCTACAGAAAGACCCACAACATTTGCTAGTAAAGCATAACCAAAACAAAGACCTAACACACTTAGTAAGAGAATTTCTCTGTGTTCTGCAGCTGCAACTTTATCGATAAGTGGAGGTATAACTTTTCTTCCAACTGTAAATGTTCCAATAATCAAACCTGCAGCCACCATTACAACCACAAGTACGCTTTCAATCGAGATGGTACCAACTAAAGCAATCGATTGTAAAGTAGAGATTAGAATAACTGCTATAACGTCTTCAACAATTAAAATACCGAGTACAAGGATCGATGATTCTTTTTTAATTTTACCAGCATCTTCTAAAATTTTCACAATGATTGCAGTACTGCTAATAGATAGAGCAGCTGCGATGAATAATGAATCCATGAAGTTCATTCCAAATGAGTTAGCTACAAAAAATACCGCGATTAAGGTAGTAAACAATCCAATTGTTCCTACACCAATTGCCACCTTTCCGATTGAGCGAATTTTATGAAATGGAAATTCTATTCCAATAACAAAAAGTAATAATATTACTCCAATTTCAGCAAAAAGATTCAACGCCGAGATATCAGACAAGATCCCAATTCCTTCTATAGATCCAGATGGAGGACCACCTTCTGGTAAGAGCCAAGCCCAGAGGGGAGATAAAGGGCCAATCAGCATTCCTGCAAAAAGATAACCAATAATCAGTGGTTGTCTAATTTTGAAGAAGGCCAGAGTTACAATCGAAGCCAATATCATGATTATAGCTAAATCAGTGACGAATGTTGTTTGTGGTAGTTCAGGAGTTAGTTCCTCAATTATAGTTGAAACGCTTTGACTCAGAGTGCTTTGAATGCCACCTGATGAGTCAATTTGTAAAAAATAATCTTGCATATGATCGCATTTATACTGAATTCTTTAAAAACAGTTAGACTTTGATTCTGGTGCAGGTTGATGATTAGGTGAACTGATTGATGATGTAAGACACCTGGGGTATCTGACTGCAAATCATCTGGTTAGGTCACAATTACCTGATTATTAATAGTACGGTACTGTACCGTAACATAATGATTCGATGTGAATATTGCACAAGGAATTTCGTGGAAAGCATAAACGGTTTAGTTGAAAAAACTTTTCATGCGCTGCTTCATGAGCCAAATACCATAAACAAATAGCTGTTTTAATTTTTTTTCCTAACTTTTTTATCAGTACCTTATACTCAAGATACTATGGCGAGGGGAGCAAAGCGAACTACAAAATCATCAAAAACTAAAAAAACTGTTAAGAAAAGCCCGACTCCCGCAGTACTACTGAAAAAGGTTGCGTCTGTTTCAGATTCAACGAAGACATTATCAAAGGACATCAAATCCATGACAAAAGTCTTCGCTGACAACCAAAAAATTTTGGTATCAATGAAGAATATGATTGATTCACTCACTTCAACTTTAGAACACATTCAAAAGCAATCAAGACAACTAAAAATTCTAGAACAAGACACTCAGAATCTTTTCTCGGGTTTAAACCAGATTAGAAGACAATCAAACATAGTTACAAAGATTAATGATCAAACTGCTAGATTACAGGATCAGATTACTCACCTTAAAGTATCTCAAAAAGCCATTGATGGTGAAAAAATTTCTCAAAAGATTTCACAAAGCATGGATTCTATAAAGAATAATTCTCAAATGATTCTCAAAATATCACAAAGAATCGATGAGGTAAGAGATGATCTACGTAATGTTTCTGCAAAGTCTCAAACTTCGCCTTCAGTTGCTAAAGATCTAGATGATATCAAAAGAAGAATCACATCTATTTCTGAAAAGGCTGGACAAATAGAATCTCTAAATGGAGTTATTGAGGGATTAAAACAACAGTTTCAGACAATATCAACAAAATCAGAATCGCTTGAAAATCTTACTGCTAAAACAAATTCTATAGAACAAAAGATCTCAAATATTTCTGATTTGGTAAGAAGATA
>JAEHKV010000026.1 GCA_016838845.1 Nitrosopumilales archaeon
ATTCACAAAAATTAAAAATGCATATTCATTAATTCCTGAATGCCAAACAAATTTTGTCTTTTCGAAACAAATTCCTATATCAATAAAAGATGTTGTTGGAGTTTCAGGAAGAATTGTCAAATCAGGTACATCTGTTATTGTTGCTGGAGATTTAGAATATGGAGGTTCAACACACGTTGCGTCAGCAATTATTACAATGAATAAAAAATTCAAAACAATTAGATCTGCTATAAACATAAAATATAATAAAAAAATTCTTGAGCAATTTAAAAAGAAAGGATTCAACATTACAAGTTACGATCGTAGTAAAGAGCCATCCATCGTTAAAAATAAAGAAAATTCATCAATCACCTGGGGCATAAAAAAAGCTATTAAGGAAATATCTAAACCGCCAGACATTGTTTATCATAAAGGTGATTATGGAAAGGAACCCATGATTTTGATTTTTGGAAAAAATCCTGACGAAGTTATTCATAAGATTTCTAGACTAAGTTGAGTTGATTTTGGAAGAGAACGACTCTATACTGTAACATAAATAGTCATAATTTCAAATACAGTTTCGTGAAAGCTGTAATTCTTGCGGGTGGCTTAGGTACCAGATTGCAACCATATACAACTTTTATGCCTAAATCTATGCTTCCTTTAGGAGAAAAACCACTATTAGAACATCTAATAGATTGGACTAGGAAAAATGGAATAAAATCTATTGTATTATGTGTAAGCTATCTTCGTAAAACAATTGAAGATTATTTTGAAGATGGAAAAAGTTTTGGAGTAAATATTGAATATG
Organism: Nitrosopumilales archaeon; assembly: GCA_016838845.1. Lineage (GTDB taxonomy): Archaea > Thermoproteota > Nitrososphaeria > Nitrososphaerales > Nitrosopumilaceae > DRGT01. The sequence continues at coordinate 791 of JAEHKV010000026.1, forward strand.
CAATTGCAAAAAGACCTCTTGCAACTGCTGGACAGTTAAAAACAGCTGAGAAATTTTTGAAGAATACATTTGTATGTATATATGGTGATTCAGTTTTTGATTTCAAATTAAAAGAAATGGTAAAACAGCATCAACAAAAAAAATCGTTTATTACAATTGGCCTATATGAATACAAAACTAATCTTCCATATGGAGTAATTGAAACTGCTAAGAATGGGAAAGTTACAGCATGGAATGAAAAACCTGAGATTACTGCTAATATTAACATGGGTTGTTATGTCATGGAACCTCAAGTTTTTGATTGGATTCCAAAAAACAAACCGTATGGCATGGATGATTTAGTTAAAAAAGCCATGATAAAAAGAAAAGCCATTAACAGTTTTACTACAAAAAAAGGATTCATAGACATCGGAGATAAATCATCTTACAGAAAAGCAAATCGTCAGTATTTAGCAAAATTAGGTAAAATCTAAAAAAATGAATCAAGTTAAGATTAGACAAATACAAGAAAATGATCTTTTCCAAGGATTTTTAGAATCTTTAGATTCTTTGAGAAAGGCAAGTGATTTAGAGGAAGATAATGCAAAATTAGTTCTTAAAAAAATCAGATCAAATCAGAATCATGTTATCATGGTGGCAGATTTGGATGGCCAGATTGTGGGGTCGATCACTCTTTTAATCGAGCCTAAATTCATTCATCAGGGGGGTCTAGTTGGACATATTGAAGATGTTGTTGTACGTTCTGAATTGCAAAGTAAGGGAATTGGAGAACAACTCGTTAATGCGGCATTGGAATATGCCAAAAATCATGGCTGCTACAAAACAATCTTAGATTGTGATGATAAGGTTAAGCATTTTTACGAGAAAATTGGGTTTAAGAGAAATTCAAATGCTATGAGATTTGATCACAACTAAACAAAATCTTTTTTCTTTTTTCTTTTTTTAATCCTAAACAAAAGGCCACCTACAACCATAACTGGTATTGAAATCGCCATGAAAAGAGGTGGAGTGAATAGCACAGAGTTTGTCAAATATACTGATTCGATATTTGGTATTAGTGAATTTGCATAATACATTCCAACTAACAAAATTGCACCACCTGCAATAATCATAGTTCCAATTGGTTTTGAACCATATCCTTTTGACAGGATGAAAGAAATTCCAGCTAAAACCGCAGCAGGTGCAACTCCAATTGAAATAAACTGGAATATTTTTGGATCAGGTTCTAACTGTAATGCTCTATCTTCTGGTTCATCTAACATAAAATCATAAATCGTGATTATTTCACCAACAAACATTACAAACAGGCCAAGACTTGCAGCTGCGACGTATTTTTCTACTGCCATCTACAATTCACAATTTGTTTTTAATAAATAAACTAGTCAAGAAATTAAACTATACCAACAAGTCCTGCTAATTCTTTTCTACACGCAGCTCCTAATTTTTCTGCAGCTTCTTCAGGCGAAGTTTTATTCAAAAATACTCCATAGCCTCTCTCTAAACCGGACCA
>JAEHKV010000027.1 GCA_016838845.1 Nitrosopumilales archaeon
AAGTAGAGATTTCCATTTTTCTTTACTATTTTTCCATGGTTTTTCGTAATATTACTGCCTCCTAACAACGAATGATATGCAGTATTACCCATCACGCAGATTATTTTCGGTTTAATTAATGAAATTTCAGTTTTAAGATAATGTTCACATGCCTTTTTTTCCGATTCTTTCGGAATTCTATTTTTTGGGGGTCTGCATTTAACGACATTTGTAATGTAGACCTTGTCCCTTGAAATCCCTGCATATTCTAATGCTATTGATAATTTTTTTCCCGCAATCCCAACAAAGGGTTCTCCCTGTTTGTCCTCGCTTCTCCCTGGGGCCTCACCAATAAACATCAACTCCGATTTATGATATCCCTTTCCCGGCACAGCATTTGTTCTGCTTTTACAAAGATCACATTTAGTACAGATGGAAACCCTGTGACGAATCTTTTCTAATTCTAAGGAGCTCATGCTTCAACGCTTTTCACAGTAGCAGTTGCTCTGAGTGTGGGACCTCCATTTCCCATGAACATTGATTGCATTGGATCACCTTTTCCACAATTAGTAATTGGTCTAACGGTAAAGTCGTTTCCACAAGCATCAATTGATTTAAAAAAATCAGGGGCTGTTCCCATAACAATAACATCTCTTAACAAATCAGTAATTTCTCCGTTTTCAATTTTGTGGGCGTATTGACATGAAATACTCCAGTTGTATCTTTTCATATCTATTGATGGAACCTTCATGTTAGAAATGAAATAACCTTCTTTAACCTCACTAATCATTTCTTGAGGATCCCAATCTCCTCCATCTATACATGTACAGGCCATTCTAATCAATGGCATGAATTTGTATGACGTTGCTCTCATGTTTGCACTTGGTTTGACACCATAAATTTCTGCAGTTTCACGGTTTTGTAGATGATTTACCAAAGTACCACTTTCAATCAAATTCGTTCTTGAAGATTTTACACCTTCATCATCATAATGATACCAACCTAAATTTCCCTCAATTGTCGGGTCATCGAAAACATTCAGATTTTCTGAAGCTATTTTCTCTCCTATTTTGCCTGCCCACCAAGCTCCCCCTGCCCATGCCATTTCCTTTCCTAACACTCTATCTGCTTCTGATGGGTGCCCTAGAATTTCATGAGTAAGTAAAGCTACAAAATCTGGATTCATTACTAGCGGCGCTTTGCTCTCTTTAACTGGTTTTGCATCTATTAGCTCAGATGCTTTTTCAGCAATGAATCGTGAAGTTTCAGTAATATCACATTCTTTTGTAATTTTTTCCAATCCTCCTCTTCCCCCCTCTGTAATGTTAACAGATTGTGTCAAACCAGATTCATGAGCAGTCGCACTTAGATTAGCTATAACATCAGTTTTATTCTGATTAATTTTTGAACCTTCAGTATTGACAAAATATTTTGATACTGCAATGTATCCCAAAGCTGTTACTGCCCTGATGATCCTAGATTCTTTCTGAATTATTTTATTACACTCAAATCCAATTTTTACTAGTTCATCTATATTTGGCTCATCTTTTACTGGAAAATTTATTTTTTCATTATTTACAGGAACATTTGAAATTTTTACTTTTAATTTATTGTTATTAGAACAATATTGCGCTACCTTTGCTGCACTGTTCACTCCATTCCTAACTTGTTCTAAAGAAGTTGGATTTGAAATTGAGTAAAAACCCCAAGCACCACTTTTTAGAATCCTAATTCCTAATCCTTGATCTTCGTTTGATATTGGATATTCTATTTCACCATTTTCAATTATTACTCCTCTTTCTGAAATGACTTCAGCTCTTACATCGCAATATTGACATCCTTCGTCATTAGCATATAGAATTGCTTTCTCGGCAAAATCTTCAAGACCATTCATTAAATGCTCTAATTGATTGGCGTTCCTTAATCTTTTGTTAATTTAACCTTCATTTGTTATAGATGTTTGATTATGGTGTAGTTGTAGAGGATGCTTTTGGGAGGGAAAAGCTAAAGGTAGACCCCACATTAAGAGTGCTTTCAAGCCAGATTTTGCCACCGTGATTCTCAACAATTCCTTTGCAAATTGCTAGTCCTAGGCCACTTCCCCCCCGTTCTCTTGTTAAGGTTGCATCTACTTGATAGAATTTTTTAAAAAGATCTTTTTGTTTCCCCTCTGGTATCCCAGTTCCATTATCTTTGACATTAATAATGACCTCAGAAGGCAAATCTTGTACTTCAATTGTTATAATCCCAGTTTTTGATTTTACAGCAGTCAGACTATTTTTAATGAGATTAGTTAGAACTTGAATAATTCTTTCAGAATCATGTGAAACAATAACATTGGAAGATTTTGAAATGATCTTTACTTTCTTTTCAGCAACTTGTGGTTTAAAAGATTCAATTGTCTTTTCTATAGTGTCTTTGATTGCATTATCAGACTTGTTCATTCTTAATTGGCCAAGTTCCAATTTTTGTGCATCTAACAAATCAGATATTAGATCCAACAGAGATGTAGCACTTGATTTTATTATTGATAATCGTTCTTTTTGTTTTGGAGTAAGCTTTCCTAAATGTTCACTAAGAAGAATATCAGCATACCCTTGAATTGGAACCAATGGTGTTTTCAGCTCATGTGTAATCATTGCAAGAAATTCATCTTTTGCAATATCGGTCTTCCTAGCTTCCTCTTCCTTTTGTCTAATTGTATCTGACATTATGTTGAAAGATTCAACAATCTCTCCAACTTCATCTTTCGCTGAATAATTAATTTTTTCACCATAAACTCCCTCTTTTACTCGAGATAATCCATGCGTGATTAGTCCAAGTGGACTTAACGATTTTCTAATTACTAAAATAATTACTACAAAGATTGCAATGTCAATTCCTGAAACAAGCTGGATAATAGATTGCTCTTGACCTTTACTTTCGTTTAATGCATTATTCCAAGAATCTAGTAAATCATCAATGTTAGACGACAATGTAGTTTTCTTTAAATCCAAATCTTGGCGAGCAGTTTGAAATTCAGGTGAAAGTAAAGAATTTTCCTCTAAAGTTTTAACTCTTAATTGAACTGCTTCCCATAATGGTTCTAACTGTCTTAATGTATTCGAGTTTTCCCTAGGTATTTCTTGTAATTCCTCTGGAGTGTGGAAAAGATCTTCAACTATTGCGGCATCAATGTGGGCATCAACTAATTTCCTCAAATCAACTTCAAAACCAAGTCGATGTGTTCTTAGAATTTTTTGGACTCCTTCTTCTTCTCCAATGGAAAGCAATAATGTTTGACGACTAATGGCTTTTGCATGTTCTTGTAGTTCCTCAGAAAGTTCTTGGTGTCTCTTGAAAGTTCTATCTAAACCAGAAATCTCTTGAATTACTCCATCAGTTAATATTATAACCTCTCCATTTCTTTCAAGCACATAATTTAGCGCTTCAATAACATTTTGATCAAAAACTGAAGTCACTTGAACTGTAGTGGCACTATTTTTGTAAGATGTCCAAGAGGAAGCAACTTGATCATATTCATTAGAAATACTAGATGGAATAGTAACAATGGCCTGACCCCTAATGGTTCCTCCATTTTTTAAAGCATCTAAAGCATTTTCAAAATCTTGTATTTCATTTTTTAGAATTTCTCGGTCACCCTCATTACCAATTGCAATAGAAGATGCAAGTCCTGCAACTGTTTCAGCTGATGCTTTTAGATCCCCTGCACGAATAATAGACAGAGATTCTGCAGTACCAGCTTGTTGAATTTCATAAACTAAGAAAAGGTTTACTGTAGCAGTTGCCATAACAATACCTATCAATAGGTACGTCTTTACGGTAATCTTCATTCAGATGAGGTTACACGTGAAACAGTATAAAAATGACAGGTGAAATATTCTTGATGAAAGAGAATGTCAGACGAATTTACTCAGATAGCAACAAAAGAAATCAATGAAGAGTTGATTGGAATTGAAGGAATCTTAAACTCTTGCAAAAATGATGAGGACATTATCAATAATAGTACTGATATAGAAAAACATCTTCACAAGATAAAAGGTCTAGCACCAATGATGGGCCAAGAAAGTGTTGGAGAAATTGCAGCGTTAAATGATACTCTAATGAAAAAAATCATTGCAGGTCAAATTATTGAAGGCATCTTTGAAACCTCAAATGAATCAAATCATCTAATGAAAAATCTCATGAATGGTTCTACCACTAATATTTCTGAATTAAAGGAAAAGTTGAAAACAAGATATTCAGAATTCTTTGAATGACTCTTTAAATAATAATTTATTCACGACAACTTATGGCTTCAATATTAATCGCTGATGACTCGGACGCAATTAGACTTGTATTAAGAGACATTGTGGAAATTGGAAAACATACTGTTGTTGGAGAGGCTATTGATGGAGCTGATACCATTGAACAATATCCTCAATTGAAACCTGATTTGGTGTTGCTCGATTTGGCTATGCCAAAAAAAGATGGACTAACTGTGATCCATGAAATAATGAAAATGGATCCCAAGGCAAAAATAATTTTGATTACTGCAGCAGATAATATAAAAATAATTGACAAATGTTTAGAGGGTGGCGCAAAAACATACATTGCCAAACCATTTGAGTTTGAACAAGTTTTAAAAATAATTGATAAAATCCTTAAGAAATAACTTTTTGAATATATACACTGTCACATTTTAGTTATGATTAAAAGTAGGTTTGGGAATTTTTTCTAGTTGACTAAAATAGTTTTAGACACGAGCATCATAATTAATGGCCAAATAATTACACTAGTTGAAAGTGGGTCAGTAAAAAATACTGAAATCATAATTCCAATGGCTGTTTTAGATGAATTACAATCTCAAGCGTCTCAGAAAAAAGAACAAGGTTTTGTTGGTCTAGAAGAAATTAAAAAACTACAAGATATTTCAAGCAAATATGGTTTGACAATTACATTTGAAGGCAAGCGACCTGATATAGATGATGTAAACTTGGCTTCGCGCGGAAGAATTGATGCAATTATACAAGATGTCGCAAAACAAAATGATGCAATTCTTTATACATCTGATCATGCTCAATCTTTAGTATCTCAGGCTGAAAGAATTAAAGTTAAATTCCAAAAACCAGAACAACAAAAAGAACCACTTGAATTTTTGAGATTTTTTGATTCACAAACAATGAGTGTGCATCTTAAAGAAGGCATGGCACCTCTTGCAAAACGAGGAAAACCTGGTTCATTTGAGCTTACTAAAATTGAGGACACAATTTTAACACGTGAATATTTGCATAACATATCTACTCGAATCTTGGAAACATCAAAAATTTCTGGCTCTAGTAATATCGAAATTTCAAAGCCAGGAGCATTAGTAATTCAATACTCTGATTATAGAATTGTAATTACACAACCACCATTTTCTGAAGGATATGAAATTACAATTGTACATCCAATTGTAAAACTTAGTCTAGATCAGTATGATGTTTCAGACAAATTAATGTCAAGATTTTCTGAAAGAGCAGAAGGAATTTTGATTTCAGGACCTCCAGGTTCTGGAAAAAGCACTTTAGCATCTGGCCTTGCAAATTTTTATCATAATGGAGGAAAGATCGTCAAGACTTTTGAATCGCCAAGGGATTTACAAGTTGATGCAGGCATAACACAATATACAAGATTAGATGGTAGTTTTGAAAACTCTGCTGACATTTTGCTTTTGGTAAGACCAGACTATACCATTTTTGATGAAGTTAGGAGAAGAGAAGATTTTAGTATTTTTTCTGACTTGAGATTAGCAGGAGTTGGTATGGTTGGCGTTATACACGCCAATTCTCCAATTGATGCAATTCAGCGATTTATAGGTAAAATTGAGTTAGGAATAATACCAAATGTACTGGATACTGTAGTCTTTGTTAAAGATGGTAAAATTTCTGAAGTGTATGAATTGAAACTAAAAGTCAAAGTTCCCTCTGGAATGACAGAGCAGGATCTGGCTAGGCCTGTAATTGAGATTAAAACTTTCGAGGACCAAACTTTAGAATATGAAATTTACACATTTGGAGAAGAAAATGTAATTATGCCTATTTCAAAAAAAGCCACTTCATTTGGAGTTGAAAAATTAGCCGAAGAGAAGGTTAAAGATACATTCAAAAAATTTGATCCTAGAGCTGAAGTCGAAATTCTATCTGAAAATAACGTAAAGGTCAAGGTAGACAAACAAGCTATTCCATCAATCATTGGTCGTGGTGGAACCAATATTAATCGCTTGGAAAAAATGTTAAATGTACACATTGACGTTGTAGAACGTGACCAATCCTCAGAATCTTTAACAAATTATGAATTACCATTTAGTTTTTCAGAATCAAAAACATCCCTTATACTTTCAGTTAGTAGGGAATACACAGGAATGCATGCAGATGTTTATGTAAATGAAAAATACATGACATCCTCCAGAATTGGAAGAAAGGGCCAAATTAAAGTTCCAAAACGTTCTGATGTAGCAAAACACTTGTTACAATTTGCATCATCCCAAAATGAAATTCAGATTTTTCTTAAAGATTTTTAAAATTCTCTAAAATTTTGGGGTTTGATTTTAAAAAAGTAATAAACTTTCTTAGTTGCTTAATAGTTCTTGGGTTAAGATGATGTTCAATTCCTTCAGCATCTTGATTTGCAGTATCACGTCCTATACCAAGAATTTCAAAAAATTCTAACAAAATTCCATGTTTTTGTCTAATGCTATCTGATAGGTGCGTTCCTTTAGGTGTTAAATTGATTCCATGATATTTTTCATATTCTAAATAGCCATTTTCATCCAATCTTTGCAACATTTTCGTTACACTGGGAGCACTTACATCCATGTATCTAGAAATGTCTAATGTTGTAGCATATCCTTTCAATTCAACTAATTCAGCAATAACTTCCAAGTAATCTTCCACCCTAGTACTTGAACCAGCTTTCTCTGTTTGATGTGCAGCTTTGATTGACTCTAATCGCTTTGGGTCTCGTTTTTTCAAGTCGTTTTGAATTCTCTTCTCACCTTGATATAATTTCATATTAAATTACTATAAGAATCAAAAATTAGGTTATTCATTATTGACTTTGGGGTAACGTAACTTGATCTTTGAATTTTAACTAATTTTTTCAAAACTAGGATTAGAAATGGAAGACGCTTTAACAAAAAAACTTGAAAAATTAAAGGCATATTCAGATTCTGCTAAAAGAAGAGCAAATTTGTATACTGATATAGCAAAAATCGATGATAAAGATACAGCAAAATCTCTTGGCGCATTACAGAAAGTATCCGCTCCTGGGAAAAAACTACAAAAAATTGGTTTTATCATGTTTTGGGTTCCAGAACCCACCGGAGTCACCTGTGCTGTTGGTGGACCAATGATTTTAGCAGGCCGCTATTTGGAGAAAAAATACAACAGTGCCACAATCTGTGATGTGGGTAATCATGTCAGGGAATCTTTCGCTTCCATTAGTGACGTTAAAAGTTCAATCTTGTAAGCATCTTTAGTTTTTAAAAGGAATCTAACAATACCAAATATGGCAACAAGAGTGCAGGTAATTTTACCTATAGCAATCGCTGCATTTATCGTTGGAATTGCAGGAATTCTTTCAATTCCTAGTGATTCCATACTTGAAGCCGTTGAATTTCCTATAGGCACCATTAAGGTCGATGAAGTAGTTTTACAAGTACAAATTGCTGATACAGAACCTGGGAGGGTTCGAGGTCTCATGTTCCAAGAACAACTTCCGTATGATCAAGGAATGCTTTTTGTTTTTGAAGAACCAGGTACTTATTCATTGTGGATGCTGAACATGCAATTTCCATTAGACTTGATCTGGTTTGATAGCAACGGAAACGTTGTTTACATTGAGAAAAATGTGCCTCCATGTAAATCTGCACTTGAAACTGCAACTTGTAGTAGTGTTAATCCAGAAACTAATCAAGCACTGTATATTCTAGAAGTAACTTCAGGATTTGTTGACGAATTTGACATAACTGAAAATTCTGTGCTACAAGTTATTTCAATTTAGTTATATAGACTAGAATGTTTTGTTTTCAGGTTCACAATGATTGAAGAATTATGGTTAATCCCTTTAGGATTTGTAGCGGGAGTATTGGGCTCAATGATTGGTTTAGGTGGTGGAATAATAGTGGTGCCAGTTTTAACTTTTGCAGGATTTCCTCCAACACTTGCTGCAAGTAACAGTCTTTTTGCAGCATTTAGCAATGCAGTGGCATCAACAATTTCCTATTCAAGGCAGAAAAGAATCGAGTATTCAATTGGACTAAAACTAGGATTGTTATCTATCCCAGGTACAATACTTGGAGCATACATTTCAGCAGATGTGACTCCAGGGATATTCAAAATTCTATTTGGACTTGTACTAATTTCATCCGCAGCTTACATTTTTTTGAGGAGGAAAATCGAATCTAGACAAATAAACACATCAAAACAAGTAATGCTTTTAGCTATTGGCGCTAGTTTCTTTGCAGGTATCCTATCTAGCTTTTTCGGTATTGGTGGCGGTATAATTTTTGTGCCATTAATGGTGGTCGCTATGGGCATGGGAATGAAAAAAGCTGCTCCTACTTCACAACTAATCTTACTTTTTGCATCATTTTCTGGCTTGGTCACTCATAGTCTTCTTGGCCATCCAGATTATTTTCAGTCATTGTTATTGGCAATAGGAGCATTTGGTGGTGGATTAGTTGGCGCAAGACTATCACTTGAGATTAAGGAAAAGTGGTTGCAAATTCTAGTATCTGTTGTGATCATTGTAGCTGCGATAAAGCTCTTCACAGATTCAGTAGAGAACTTGTTCTAGTTTCTAGGCAGTTCTTTTTCAGAAATACTACGTGTAGAAAAAAACTCTTTTCCTACTTTCAAATCTGAAAATTTCTTCATTTATCTTTCTTCATCAACGCAAAATATTACAATGCCAGAAGATGGAGAATTTTCAGAAACAAAATAGTTTATAGCTTGAACAATATTTTCGTTATTTGGTTCTTTACCATCTACAGTTCCTGGTAAAACCAAAAATGCTCTAACCTTTGACTTCAGAACATCACTTAATTCTTGATTTACAGTTGCCGTAAATGGTCTTAATGCTCCCCTAAACACCTCAATTGTTGCTCTTTGAACACCAGTAACTTTCCCAGCAGGCAAGTCTGGACCAATTGTCACAACAGTTCCAGTTTTGTCTTTGAATAATCTAGGATCTGATCCTCCACCTGGAACAAAATAATTCAATGCCCGTTGAACCACAGTTGCAGGAGTATTGATGAACTTGTCAACCAGATCATCCCATTCCTTTCTTGATAATTCAACAAGTTTTGAAATTTGAGGAAGATTTCCTGTAATGTTTATGACTGCAGCTATTTGGCCTTGGCTTTTTGCAGCCTCAATCCATTTATCAATCTCTTCAGGATTCTTTAAGTTAATAGTGTGGGAATGAAATTTTGAACTAATAGAATCTTGAATTTCTTTTGAACAACTATCAGAAATTAAACAAACTGCCTTGCCACCATTTTTTTCAATATTTTGTGCTAAAAATTCAACACGATCAGCATCTGTTTTATCGGTAGCATTGATTGCAAAAACTACGACTTTAGAAGTAAAGTCAGGTTGATGAACAGATGGAGTCGCTGTTGCAATATGTGGTCTAACTGGATAAAATACTCTGTCACCTGGAATAACTCTGCCGTTTAGAATTTTTGCTTGCTCATCGTCACAAAGAGTGAGAACTGTTTTTGCTACTTGTGATTGTGATAGAAATTGCTGATTAGCAATCATTCTAGAAGTATTTTTTTGAATTTTTTCAGCAACAGTTTTGATTTTATCTAGAAGGTTTGTCAATGTTTCAACATGTTTTTCAACATCTCCACCTTTTGATTTGGCTAAATTCTCAGCAGCTTTTGCTATTCCTTCTTTTATCACATTTTCATCTTCGCCTAACAAAGGAACAATTTCGTTGCTGACTGATTCAACTTCTACAGGATTCAGGCCTTCAAAGCCACTTACTCTCAAAAACTCTGATGCCGCTTTCGGATAAACTGTTTTGTAAATTCTATCAGAATGAACAGGCCCAGGATTTGTAGCAATAGAGATAATTCCACGATCCGTTAGCTCCCATGACATTGCTTCAGCTAATCTATTCTTTGCACCTTGAGCTGCAGTGTATGGATCTCTAAATCGATATGGACGTTGTTCAAGCGGTCTTTCTTCTGCAAAGAATGTTGAAATTGTAATAATTTTAGCACCATCTTTCATTACTCTCAGAGCCTGTACCGAGGTCCAAAACGTACCAGTAAGATGAATTGCTACTGTACTTTTGAAATCATCTAAATTTGAATTTGCAAAACATGTAACGGGTCCAGAAACCCCTGCATTGTTAACAACAATATCTACATTCGTATTTGATTCCTTCAATGAATCAAACATTTGGTTTACTGCTTTTTCATCACTAACATCCACGCCAGGAAATATTTTTACAAATGCATTACTTTGAACCTTTGAAATTATCTCTTCAAGAGATTTGGCAGCTTCTTCTAATGGCTCTTTTCTTCTACCAAGAATAATTACACTTGCCCCATTTTCGACAAATTTTTCTGAAATGGCCTTGCCAATCCCTGTTCCACTTCCAGTAACTAAAGCAACTTTATCTTGGAATTTCAACATAGACAAAAAACTCAAACTTTTGTATTATTTATTTTGTGTATATTATTGAAACCTAATTTCGTGATATCTTTATTTGTAGGTAGAATTGATCACTCGTAATGCATGATACTGAAGCGGAAACTTTTGTTTTAAAAACAGAACCAGAGAAATATTGTGATTTGTTGGCAGCGATCGGTATTAACGCTAAACCCAAAGAAATTGGAACAGATGATGTTGAGAAAGGTGATTACTATAGCAGATATTTTTCATCAACGCCAAGAATGATCACTAACAGAGGCTGTCTTGAACCAAAAAAAACCAAGATTGACGTTATTCAAATTATTCAAAAGGGTTGAAAGCAATGCAAGATGCAACTATTTCACATTGGGGAGCACAAGATAGGTTTCAAGCACATTTTATCGTAAGAAAAAGTGGTAATCCTTTAGATTATAATGCAAAAACAGTTCTTTCAACTCAAGGACATTTTGGTTTAAAGAAAGTTGTCGGTGTTACTTGGATTGGCGGAAAGTTAGCTGATGTCTTAAACAAGGATTCAAAATTGAATGATTTAGTCTCAAAACAAACTGTTAACGACGCAACAATTTTTGTGGAACCAACTGACTCTGAAGTTCGAATTCATAGCAAATGGAAAAGCCATTTTGATTTTCAAATTACAAAAGAATTATTTGAAATTTATAATAAAATTGCAGGACACATAAAATCTCTTTAAGCTTTCCACCAATCTAGCGCTAAATAATCTACTTTGTCTTTCCCATTAGATATAGCTAAAATGAATTGCTTCCTCACAGTACTAGCTAATCTTCCAGCCAATACGATCCCTGTCGTTGAAATTGAATCCTTATTGTTATACACTTGAACTAGATATGGTGCATGATCTATGCCTGGCCCTTTTTGGTAAACCGCAAAATCACATCCAAATTTTATTCCTGGATTTACAATGTAACCTTTGTCTCTAAAGTTTTTGTAAACAATATATTTTTTATCAAAATCATGGTATTCTTTTTTACAAATCTCTAACATCTTTCTGTTTGTAACTTTTTTTTTGGATTGATAAATGGTAATTTTTTTTCTTTCAAGTAAATAATAACCTTCAATTAAATCCAGAATTAGTGGAACATTGATTTCTTCAATCTTTGGTTTTGGAATTCCAATCGGCTTTCCATAATATCCTTGACTGAAAAGTTTTTTTGAATCTTCGATATTCCAGACTATGATACGATTTTCTATTAATTCACTTTTCAAGTTATAGACTCAGTGCTAACATAATGAAAGAATCAGAAACATGTTGACATTTATCAGCCATTTCCTCAATTCCCTCAATCACATCTTTAAGCAGTAAGAGTTCTTTTGTGTTAGTCACCTCAGTTAAAAGTACGATTGTGGCTTCACGATATTTTAAATCAATTTCTCTTTCTATCGTCTGAGTTTCTTGGGCAAGCTCTATAGCATTTGCTGCATTTGAGTTTAAACTACGAATTATCTCATTAAGTTTGTAAACCTGATCAACAACGAGTTCAATTAATTTTGTAAGCTCTTTGTCTATTTTTGAACTCTTGAGGGTGGAAGCTTTGACATTTGAAAGTTTGAATGCTATGCCAGTTATGTATCCCGCAATTTCATCCATTGTATATGCCGTGTTAAGAAGATTTTCTCTATTCATGATTAAACCCCCAACATCTGCAACTTCTCTTGTAATCTTTCGGCGAAGACTTTCTACCTCATCTTCAATGGTTGAAATTAGTGCAAGAGTCTTTTTGACTCCGGCTTTGTCTTTTTTCATAACCATCTCAGGCAATGTAGCTAATTCCCTTGCCGCATTTAGAATTCTATTAATTTCATCCTGTAAAACAGCAACAGCTTTTCTTTTGGCCTGGACCTCAAGTTCCCCGCTATACATTTCAGAGATTTTTTCTTTTGTGACGCTAATTAAATCCTTGTATAAAATGAGAATTCATAAAATTAAATTTGCTTGGTATCTTGGATTACTTTTTTCTGCCCTTTATAGAGAGCAATAACTTCTTCAGAAGTAGAAGAATCTTCGGGGCCCTTCTCCATTCTAATTTTACCAGTAAACTTTGGAAATCGTAATGCTAATCCAGTGTTTTTCCTTATTGCATTCATTGCAGTTTTATGAATTGGACTCAGTGTAATCTCTGAAGCAACAATTTCTATTACTAGCTCTGGTTCAAACCACACATCAGCTTCCATTTGACTATTGATCCTAGGATTCTTTTTCAATGTAACCTTATCAGATAATAACTGATAGAGTTGATCTAAGTCTTCATCAGTAAAACCAGTCCCAACTTTGCAAAGACTTGGAAAAGTATCGGTTTTATCATCATACACTGCCAATAACAATGTACCATATCTACCTGTACGTCTACCTCTTCCAAAAAATGCACCAATTACAACTAAATCTAAACTATCTCCTAGCTCATTCCTATATTCTCTTTTTAATTTGAGCCAATAACTCCCTCTAGCTCCAGCTTGGTAAGAGGCATCCAACATTTTTAACATCAATCCTTCACAACCTGAATTAATGCTATTTTCTAAGAAATCTTCAATTTCATTTTCATTTTGAACAATTGTCATTGGAACAAGTTTAGCAAATTCATTTTCTGAAACTATCGTTTCAAGCAATTTTCGACGCTTGGAATATTCCAAATCTAGACAGCTTTTTCCATCTACAAATAGCACATCAAAAAAATTCACTGTGATAGGATATTGAGAAACAGCTTTCTCTATTTTGTATTTTCTCCTTCGATGCATTAATTCCTGAAAAGGTAAAAAATCTCCAGAATCTTCGTTTATAGCTACAGCTTCTGCCTCTAAAATTATCTCATCAGCTTTGATTGCTTTGGAAATGTTATCAACAATATCTGGATAATAACTAGTAATATTTTCTAAACTTCTTGAAAATAGAATTACTTTATCTTTTTTACTATGAATCTGTACACGTTCACCATCAAGTTTGTATTCTGCAGCAAACTTGTTTCCCATTTTGGTGATTGCCATTTCTTCACTTTTCACTCTATCTGCAAGCATTGGCCGAATTGGATTGAAAACTGTAACTTGGAAAGTTTCTACCCCTTTTAATCCCATCATTGCAGTTACTTCAGCTACTTTGCCTAGGTCACTAGATACATTGTAAGCACGTTCCAACGACTTTCGATTTTCTTTTGTTCCGGTATATGCCATTGCAAGTGCATCCATCACAGTATTTTCTGCAATACCTAAACGCAAAGTTCCCAACAAAATTTTGAGAATAAATCTAGCTTCTAAAGGACTTGCATCATTCAACAGACTCGAAATGTATTTCATTTTCATGTCTTGAGATCGTATTCCTTCAAGTTTTGCAATTTTGTAAAGTGTTTCATAAACTCTTTCAACTGTAATATCTTCATTAACGAAAGTTGTTTGTGATTTTTGTTCTAAAATTTTTGATGCAGCATGACCTAAATCTCCTTCTTTTCTATATTCATCTTCAATTTTTATAATAGGAATTCCTGAGGATTTTGAAATTGCTTTTATTGCAAGTTTCTCTGCAACCCCCAGTTCAATTCCTTCAAAATCAGGTCGTAGTTTTCCTTGAATCAAGTAAACTATTTTTGAAATTAACTCAGGAGAGGTTTTTTTAAATAATTCTACAAGTAATTGTGTTAATTCTAATCTCTTAGTAGTGCCCTCCATTCTTTTGAATGATTCTGCCAGAACCGCAAATTCCACTTTGATGTTTTGAAGTTTCCAGAATAAAAAATGAACTATAGGTACTTGAAGATGGTTTTTTTATTAGATTTAGGCATGTCTGAAACCAGAGCAAAGTTATACAAAGGAAATGATTTTTTGTATTGTTTCATGAAACTCCAACCTACATCATGAGTTTTGAATTCAGTCCTAACTCCTTCAATTTTTGATTCTTTTCCATACACATCAAACATGATAACCAAATATTTTTTTGGTCTATTGTGAGGTCTAGCTCTAAGTAACCAAGTTAGTGCAAAAACAAAAACTGCAGCTAACACTATAGCTGCACCAGCATCTCTGAAAAATGTCCAAATGATGTTTGGTATGGTTTGACCAAATAATTGAACAACTAACTGTGAAAATGATAGAATGCCTAATGATATAATGATATAGTTCTTTAGTCCAAAGATTATTCCAAGATTATACTTTTTCACAAATTAAGATTCATCTATTATCATTTAACTTTATTGCTGATAATTTTGAACAAAAAGTAAAGTAATTTGTGATTGTTTTAATCTGGATCGTCGTATGATTCCTTTCTCTGTGCAGATGATTTGTTATCTTCTAAAGGTTTCATCTTACTTTGAAGTTTTTCCATCCTAGCTTTATAGCCTTCAGCGTATTCTAGTTCTGAAGGAACGAGTGTTGCAGGATGAATAAATCCTTGGCTTCGCATTGCCAATGCCTTTTGAGTTGCTATCCCTCTTACATAATCCCAATCAGCAGTTGAAAATCCATCAAAAGGTCCTACCAATTTTCCATTGTGCATACTAAAAACCAAAGCTTCGACAATAGGAATACAAAAATCAATTGTAGCTGCTGAATTAATTTTCACTGGCATTAAAGGCATATGGTGACTTCCTCTGGTATTTCCTGCAACATAGTGTGGATTGTTAAAGACGCTTCCTGCCTCTTCCGTTGCAGGAAACTTTTTTTGTGTTCTAACAATACAAATCGGATCATCTTTTCCAACATAAGTGCCAGCTATGTTATGCAATCTATCTGTAGATGCGGAAACAATTGGCTCTCCGTCTTTTGTGTTAATTGTGGATACTACATAACGACCTGGATACATTAAAGCTGCTTCAATAGTAGGTTTATCTTCCCATAAAGAAAGCTCAGCAATTTTCCCTTCCTCAACATCCATTATGTTGAAAATAACTCCTTCAGCAAGTGATTCGTTCACAATTAATCCTGTATTACTCAGACTATCCACAAACAAACGGTAAAATGGATAATTGAAAGCTCCGGGTTCAGTTTTATCTGCAGCGAAAATTGTAAAGGCTTCGTTCTGCCTTTCTTCAAACTCTAACTCTGCCACTCCTGGACCCATTCCTTTAACATTTCCTGAAAAAGAATCCTTTAGAAGATCTTGACCTGCTCCATACAGCCCTTCTTCCTTTGCTACTTTAGTTGCCTCCTCAAATGCAGTCCAAGCTAGTTGATGTATTTCTTTACTATCCTTTCCTTTTGTGTGGGTCATTAGTATGTGAATGTCATCTCCACAAAACCCAATATAATGATCAATTAACAAATCGCCAGCATTTTTGATCGTTTTTTTAACAGCATCCAACAAACCGTCACTTGGAAGTGTATGGCCACCAACTCCTCCGACGTCTGCCTTGATCACAGAAACAGTAATTTTCACTAATTCTGTCAATAACATCTTTGATTTATGTGTAATTTCTCAAAAAAATCGATCCTAAAAAAATTGAAAAAAGCTCAAAGTTTTTTAAAAAAATAGGAAAGGTAATAAATCCCCTTTCACTACGAGTTCGATATGGCAGATAAACCCCATTTGAACTTGATAATTACTGGTCATATTGATAATGGAAAGTCTACAACCATGGGTCATTTCCTTATGGATTTGGGCATAATAGATGAAAGAACTATTGCTCAACATGCTGAAGAATCAGAAAAAACAGGAAAGGGTGACACCTTCAAGTATGCATGGGTTTTGGACAATATTAAAGATGAAAGAGAAAGAGGTATTACAATCGATCTCGCTTTTCAAAAATTTGAAACTCCAAAATACTTTTTCACATTAATTGATGCTCCTGGACATCGTGACTTTATCAAAAACATGATTACCGGTGCATCTGAAGCCGATTGTGCAGTTTTGGTACTTTCTGCAAAGGAAGGTGAAACTGACACTGCTGTTGCTCCAGGAGGCCAAGCTAGAGAGCACGCATTTTTGTTAAAGACATTGGGTGTTAACCAATTAATCATTGCAATTAACAAGATGGATGATAGCAAGTATTCTGAAGATGCATTCAAATCAGCTAAAGAAAAGGGCGAAAAACTCATCAAATCAGTTGGATTCAAGGTGGATTCAGTTCCAATCATTCCAGTTTCTGGTTGGATTGGTGACAATCTAGTTAAAAAATCTGAAAACATGCCTTGGTGGACTGGCAAAACCTTACTTGAAACATTTGATGACTTTACACTTCCAGAAAAACCAACAGGAAAACCACTCCGTATACCAATTCAAGATGTTTATTCTATTACTGGTGTTGGAACAGTTCCAGTAGGTCGTGTTGAAACTGGAACAATGAAACCTGGAGATAAAATTGTTGTAATGCCTTCTGGGGCAGTTGGAGAAATTAAATCAATAGAAACCCATCACCAAGAAATGCCATCTGCATCAGCCGGTGATAACATTGGATTCAATCTAAGAGGTATTGAAAAGAAAGATATCAAAAGAGGCAATGTTTTGGGCTCACCAAATTCCCCACCTAAAGTTGCTAAAGAATTCAAAGCACAAATTATTGTTATTCACCATCCAACTGCTATTGCTCCTGGGTATACTCCAGTTATGCACTGCCATACTTCACAAGTGGCAGCAACTGTCACAGCATTTGAAGCAAAAATTAATCCTGCATCAGGCGCTGTTGAAGAAGAAAACCCAAAATTCCTCAAAGTTGGCGATTCTGCAATAGTTAGGATCAGACCAGTAAGACCAACATGTATTGAAACTTTTGAAGACTTTCCTGAGCTAGGAAGATTTGCGCTGAGAGATATGGGCGCAACAATTGCTGCAGGAATTGTAAAAGAAATTACTGAAGAACACAAAGCCTAGGTATGAGTCGATGACTCAATCTGCTCGAATTAAACTCACCAGTACTAATCTCCGTAAATTGGATGGTGTTTGTGTTGAAATTATGGGTATTGGAAAAAAAACTGGAGTCAAAATTAAGGGCCCGACACCACTTCCTGTGAAAAAACTTCACATCGCAACCAGAAAATCTCCTTGTGGAAGTGGTACAGAAACTTATGAAAAATGGGAAATGAGAATGCATCGAAGATTGATTGACATTAGCGCCGATGACAAGGCAATCAGACAACTAATGAGACTAAAAATCCCTGATGACGTTTACATTGAACTTTCATTAAAATGATTTTTGTTAGCCTTAAATTATAGAGATTTTTGATAACGATATGGCAGAAGAAAACGTTGAAGCAGAAGCTCCAACTCCAGAGGAAAACATTCCGAGTGAAAAATTTGATATTCTATACTCTTGTTTAAGATGTGGAACCACTGTTCCCAATACTGAACTAGGCAGATTACCAGAAATAAAATGCATTTGTGGATTTAGGGTTTTTACGAAAGTACGTCCTCCAATTGTTAAATCAGTAAAAGCCATTTGATATTACCTGTCTTTTTTGTAACTATGTTTTCTTTGTAAATGAGTACGCATTTCTTCCATACTAGAAAAAAACTCATTACATTCTTTACAATCATAGGGAAGATCTTTGTAATGAAAAACTTGAAGATGTTGCATTAGTTCTTCTTGGTGTGAAAATTTTCTATCACATTTCTCACATTCAAATTTTTTGAAAAATTTCATTATCTATCCCTGTTTTGCTTTTTCAGAATCCCAACAATTTCTACAAAGCTGACCTTCAATTTTCCATTTACTTTTTGTATTATATCTTATCAATCCTAATTGGGTTCCACATAAACTGCAAAAATTTTTTTTCCTCTCAAAACCTTCTTCTTTTTTGTCAAAACATTCCTTACACAACAATCCTTCCATATCCCATTGCCAGCGTGGTTCCCATAAATCGGAAATTTTTTTTCTAGTCCCGCAACTTACACAAGGCTGCCTAGCTTTGGCTTCATAGAATTCTTGCATCTTATCAACATGACAATTCCCACAGAGACGTCCATTGATCTTCCATTCTTTTTTTGGTTTATGTTTGTGTGTGAGCTCCTTACCACAAATGGCACAAAAGACTGGTTTTCTACTAAACAAACCCATTTCTATCTAACACTCTTTTCGGTTTAAAAAACATAATATTTTTCATACCATAAAATGAAAAAATCAAAACAAGAAAAATGACCTAATTTAGGCCTCGTTTAGTATTTTTTCAACTACCTGGCTGAGATTTAACATGCCATGTTTTTTGCCATACTCTTCAAGTTTTTTGTATTGTTCTTTGGTAAAACAAATTGGCATTGAGCGGTTTTCCATAATTTTTGAATTAATTTGGAATTAATATCTTTTATGATTGGAAAGATATTTGATACGGATTTCAAAAATGAAATGAATGACAAAAAAACGACAAATCTTAGTCATAGGACATAATGTTAATGGCTGTACTCCAGAACATGAAAAGATTGCTTATGAAACTGGAATGGAGATTGCAAAGTCAGGCTCTGTATTGATTTCAGGTGGACTAGGAGGTGTTATGCAAGCTGCATGTCATGGTTCTCATGATGCAGGAGGAATAGCTGTTGGAATTATTCCACAAGATGATCCAAGTTTGGCAAATGAATTTTGTGATATTGTTATTCCAACTGGAATGGGATTAACTAGAGACTTTTTAAACGCACTTTCAGCTGATGGAATTATAATTATTGGTGGGGGTTCTGGAACTCTATCTGAAATTTGTGCTGCTTATATGCACAAAAAACCAATGGTTGCAATTCGTAATCTAGGCGGAACGGCAGAGCAGTACATTGATCAATATTTAGATCATAGAAAAAATATTAGGATACTTGGTGCTGATTCTCCAAAAGAAGCTGTAAAATTAATTCTAGAAAAAATTACTGCATAGAAACAAGTAGTGGATCAGGTTCGTAAAACTGACCGTGTTTTTCAGCTAACTGTTTTAGCTCAATTACAATTTTTGATATACCGTATTCTTTTGCTGTTTCAAAAAGTGGTTTTTTTAATCCCAACCCTAACCGAGCTGCCTTTTCTATTTCTGGAATATCACTTGCACCGTTTGTAACAAGCCATGCTGCATTGTTTAGGATGTTGGCTATGATTTGAATTGGATTGCATTTTTCTGCAAGTTCTTCGGACAAAGGAATTCTTTCATATTTATCACCTGAATATTTGTAAAATCCTTCCCCAGATTTTTGACCAAGTTTCTTTTCATTGAATAGTTGTTCAATTTTTGGGTGAGGATTTATGACTTTTTTGTCACGCAAGTGCATTTCTGTAGTGGCTTTGTGAATTACATCCATACCAGTAAAATCAGCTAACTCAAAAATTCCCATAGGAAATCCAAGTTTGAATTTTACTGCAGAATCAATCTCTGTAAGCTGCGATCCTTGTCTATCCATGACGTAGCATGCTTCGTGAACGAGAGGAATGAATAATCTATTAATGATAAACCCTGGAACATCCTTTCTACATAGAACTGCTTCTTTCTTGACAGATTTTACATAATCTTGCGTTATGTCTATGATTTCTTGTGCAGTTTTTTGACCTGGAATTATTTCAACTAGTTTCATTAGTTGAGGTGGATTGAAAAAATGAATTCCAATGAATCTTTCTGGCCTGCTTGTGGTATTTGCGATTTCTGTAATAGGTAATGTACTTGTATTTGACGCAAATATTACATCCTTGTTTGCAACCTGATCAAGCTCTGCGTAAACTTTCTTTTTTAAATCCATAATTTCAGGAACTACTTCAATAACAAGCTCGCAATCTTTTACCGCATCCTTTAGATCTACTACTGGTTTTATTCTGGAGTAAATGTCATTTGCTTGGTCTTGTGAAATTTTTTCTTTGGAAACAAGCTTATCTAAACTCCACTTGACTTTTTCCATCGCTTTATCGAGAAATTTCTGCTCAATGTCTCTGAGTACAACATTGTATCCTGCCATTGCTGAAACTTGTGCAATTCCGTGACCCATAATTCCAGAACCTAAAACTGTGATATTTTTTACAGGCAACAAGTTTCGGAACTACTAGTATCCTTTATAATGTATTCCAACGGACGACAACCATCTTTATTTCTTATAATGGTTTATTATTGAAGGGGAGAAAATAGAGTATGCAAAGATCGTTAACAATTTTTGAAGGAGCAATCAAGACAGAAGCTACACGAGAAGCATATCTGTATCAATTAGAAAAATTCAGAGAGTGGACCAAGATTAAGGATTTTGATTCGCTTCTACAAGCGCCTCAAAAGAACATCCAGGAATTGTTAGAAGATTATGTAATGTATCTAAAAAAGAAGGTATCACCCAATTCTGTGCCTATCTACTACGCACCAATTGAGCTATTTTTTGTCATGAATGACGTTACAATCAACTATAAGAAATTAAGAAAACTGTTTCCTAAAAAAGTCAAAAAGGGTAATGAACGAGGCTACACCATAGAGGAAATAAGGAAGATTGTCAAAAACACAAAATCAAAAAGAAACAGAGCTCTGGTATTACTGTTTGCCAGCTCGGGAATTAGATTAGGAGCTATACCAGACATTCTCTTAAAACACCTCACAAAAATAGGAAAAAACAGCTATGCCATCAAAATCTATGAAGATGAAACAGAGGAGGATTATATTTTCACTACTCCAGAGGCCACTAAATCAATTGATGAATATTTAGACGAACGGAAGAAAGATGGTGAATATGTAGATCAAAATTCACCACTTATTCGAACAAGCTACAAACTTGGAATTGAGAAGGCCAAGTCCTGTAATTTAGATACTCTAGCTCATGTTATGGCTAGGCTTGTTAGTTGTGTGGATAGAAAGAAACGAGGTAACAGATATGATGTTCCAAAGGATCATGGCTACCGTAAATTTTATGGAACGGTAATCAAAGACACACAAGGAATAACTCCCACAATGTCAGAGAAACTAATCAACCATATTGGAGTGGTTCAGCTTGATGGCTCTTACTTCAAACCAACCAAAGAACAAATGTTTGAATCATATCAAAAAGTGATATCTGGCCTAACCATTGATCAAACAGAAAAACATGAAGCTTTAATCGAGTCACAAAAAGGGAAAATATCAGAGCTGGAACAGAATCAGAACAGAATTGACAATCTAGAAAAACACATCTTACAAGAACAAAGAATCCTTGATCTAGTAGCTGTGGGAGGCCTGAAGGTTAGTAGAAAGGATGGTAGAACCAAACTAAAATGGACAATCGATCCTGATGACCCAGATTCAATAAGAAAGAATTTTCCAGAACTGTTTGAAGAGGAAAAGGATAGAACTATTGGATAAAGAAAAACCAGTTGGAACACTCCCAAAGGGATGGAAGGAGAATGTCGATGCTATCAAGAAAGATTCTCTCTCACCTAAGGAAAAAAGAATACTTAGAGAGGGTACTGAGCGAATAAAGCGGATTACCAGAGCGATTAAAGACTAATTCTGTGCCTGCTAATATACGTCAACGTATATCCGAAAATGGCCTATATACGCATGCTTATATTTGTAACCGTACTATACCTTACTGATATATAAATGGTACAGATATGTACGGTATTGGAAAAGGTGAATGAAAAATGAGCTATGTAAAAACTAGTATAAATCTGGAAAGAGATCAAATAGATTTTCTAAAATCAAGTGGTTATTCTCTTTCCAAACTTATTAGACTTCAAGTTTCTAATTTAATGAAAAAATCTGAAGGCCAATCTTGGGGGACACAGCCAACAGACGAATCAAGAGAGGATTCTAACTATGGATAGTTTTTCTAATAAAAAAAGGTATAGTCACACTAACACCCAAAAAGTCACACTAACCCCAAATAGTAACACTAAACCGGTAACACTAGATCACACATACAGTAGAAGCTTACAACAATTTGTTGACAGAGCTTATCACATTAACGTTAAGGAACAAAAACCGTTCCTCTTTAAGGATTATCCAAACCTAAGTCATACTAATTTTAGAAGAATCATTCGTAAATTAGGTAAAGATGTTGTACGTGTAGGGAATGGTAGACCACAGTTATACAAACTTAGGGGGATAAAACTACCTGGTGACACTAGAAAGATCACACTAGAGCCTATGGGGGCCCAAGAAGAACACTTTGTTGAACTCATATCAAAACTAAAGGAACAACCACCACGCATACATGACATTAAGATCAGAATAGATAATTCAGAGTTACATAAGGAGTTATTGCAGAAAGGATCTTCTAAAGACAAACATAATCATTCTATTAAGATTAATTTTGAAGGAATTGATAACAATGTCACCACTAAGATTCTAGTTTATCCTAATACAATTCAGGTTGATATTGGTTGTACTTACAGGCCACTAATCTACAATATTGATACTGTTTGGTATCTACATGAGCACCTAGCAAAGATTTCTTATCATCTTACTGGCCTAAGTGGTGTTATTCTACCAACTGTCAATAATTGGATTATCACTCACTGGCATTTTGGCAAAGATGGAACTACGGCATACAATGGACAGAGCTTTCATTTTACCATAGAAGATGTGAATACTGGATTAATCAGGTTCTATTCCAAGCTTATGGAGAATGGTGAGAGAATCCCACGTCTAGAGCAGATACAAACCCCTCAAAACTCGATTGAAGACGAGATGAAAAGAGCAATGTTTTCTGGGTTGTCTAATTGAGCCCAAAATCCCCCTTTTCTCCTTCCCGAAAGGGTAACGTCAATTCTAGGCACACTTACGAAAATAGGGACAAAAATGAGGGATTAACTGAGCGTATTCTCGAAAAGGAGGGAAAGAAGCAACATAAGATAATGAATTTTTGTTGGAGAATGATGAAGAAATTAGGACCTGATGACAAATTGTATCTATCTTATGCTGACAGATACCAAAAGGCGTCAAAGAGGAAGCTGGAGATTATCAAGAAGTGGTATGGTTTATGAAAACCCTTTCAAGTTAACCTAAAAATTCTTAATTCTTAGATTTCAACAGTTCGGTAATTCTGTTGATTTGAAATGTTAATGAATTGATTGTATTGGTTCTAGGATCTAGGATCATAATGACAATCACAGTTACATCCTTTTTGACATTTGATTCTTTTACAATCAGAACAAATTGAAAAATTGGTATTAAACAAAATACAAGACCAATTTTGACGAATTTGGATTTCAATTAATATTTACTCCTATTCTAGGTTTGATGTAAAATTCCAAGTGGATATCTGCAAAATTTTTCAAAATTTATGAGACGCGACTCGATTCCTTCCTATATTCTATTTTCAACCATATGGGAGTAATAATGGTAGTAACAGCAACCATAATCACAATTGTGGAATAAACATCCGCAGTAAGTATTCCTGATGAAATTCCAACTCCTGCCACAATAAGTCCTACTTCACCTCTTGATATCATTCCTATTCCTACCCTCATGCCTTGGGCTTTGCTTTTTAGAAATAGCATTGCTGGAAGTCCACATCCAAATAGTTTAGTAACAACTGCAATTACTATGATTACTCCACTAAGCAGTAAGATTTCCATATTTACTACTCTGAAATCCACTTGAGCACCGACTATGGCAAAGAATAATGGTGCAAAAATTAATCCAATTTTTTCAACATAAGTTTCAAGTTTTTCAAAAACTTTGGTATGGGCTAGCGCCATTCCTACTGCAAAAGCGCCAACTATTGGAGAAAGACCAATAGAACCAGCTAAAGC
Source organism: Nitrosopumilales archaeon (assembly GCA_016838845.1). Taxonomy (GTDB): domain Archaea; phylum Thermoproteota; class Nitrososphaeria; order Nitrososphaerales; family Nitrosopumilaceae; genus DRGT01. Next base: position 24,266 of record JAEHKV010000027.1, read on the forward strand.
TGCGGTGCCAAAGAATAATGCAGTTGCAATTCCCTCCACACTTCCCTTAGCCTGCCAAAATCTTGATGAAACCAGCCTTGGAATTGCTATTGCAGAAACTAATAGCATAGCACCAAAGAATCCCAACACCTGTAGGATGGTAATTGTAACTTCCATAACATCAATTTGTTCCACTCCGCCCTCTCCTGTTGCAAGAGAAGATACTACCGAAAGAACGGCTATTGCTAGGATATCATCAACTATCGCTGCGCTAATAATCAATCTAGCTTCTGGAGTTTTTATTTTTCCAAACTCACTTAACACTTGAACTGAAATTGCTATACTGGTAGCCGTAAGCGCAGTTGCAATTAACATAGATTGTAATACATCAAAACCAAAGATCTGGAAAACCACAAGACCCGCAAAGAATGGAATAACCACTCCTAATGTTCCAACTGTAAAAGCTGCCTTTCCGCCTTTAAGAAATTCTTGTGGTGTCATTTGAAGTCCTGCCATAAACAAGATTACGATGGCACCTATTTCTCCAAGAAATCTAATTTCAGTACCAATTTGTAATAATGATTCCCCATTAAAGACTAGGAATGCACCCAGAGCAAAGGGTCCAATAATCATGCCAGCTAAAAGCTCTCCTAAAACAATGGGAAGTTTTAATCTGAAAAAGAGCTCGGCCATTAATTTTGCAGCAAAAAGTAAAATCCCAATGCCAATAATGGCCTGAATAAAGCTTTCTTCTACCATAAACCTTCAACTCACTGTGATTTTAGCGTCTAATCATCCCCGACATCCTAATTGAAAATAGATTTACTAAAAAATAGAAAATTTATACCGACAACAAGGCCGGCCCCAACGAGGATTATAATTATGGTGTTCTTCGTCATTTCTTCATTTGAAGATCTCTAAAGCTTTGTTTGCAATTTCCTCTGCGTCTGTATTGGGTTCCGCTGATATCACAAGAATCTTTTTGTTTAAGGGAATGGTTATCTTTACGACCTCACCTCTTTTTGCCGCAATATACTTGACAGGCCCTAAGACATCGTCAAGTTCTCGTCTCATAGAAACTTCCAAGACAAGTTGCATGAACAAAACACGTCTTTGCTCATCATTAGTGAGAGGTTTGACTCCATATCTGAATCCCCCAGTAACCAGCCGTCCCATCTGATTAATTACGCCTACAAACCTGATTCCTTGTGCATGTAGCATTTCTTTGCATGCATGTTCTAACGATTGTTTTTCCTCAGCAGTTACGAGAGACATTTTTTCAGTTTACTCCTATTGGTAATTTCCAACGATTTTTGCATGATTGTGTTTGGAGAAATTTATTGATAAAATAGTAGCAACACACTGTAGTACAATGTACTTTTGTAATGGGATAACTATGGCATCATATATGGCAAGAAACTGTTCTGGCCCCTACTCATAATCTATTTCTCTGTTGCCATATTTCATATAAAGAATAGCTGCCACCGCCACACCTAATGGAATCACAATTATTGCAACAAGAATCTCATACTGTATCTCGAATCTTCTTGCTGGCTGAACAACTATTTCATCCGTAGAGGTTACATCTGGATTTTCATAAACCATTGTAGTAAACGTTACTGTTCTTAAGGAAGGAGAATCAGCTGGTGCTCTAGCAGCGCTTTGAATTCCTGAGGTTCCTCCGCTTTGAATATTTTCAAATCTAATCTCTACCGGTCCAGGGAACTCAAAGATAAAATTTCGATAATCCCCACCAATGCTAGTCAAACCTTCATCACGAAATATTTCATCACCATTTTGAATCAGTATTAGATCATACTTCATTTTGTCTAAATTTGTATTAGTAGCTGGGTCATAGGTTTGATAAATGAATGTAACCTTCTCGTTTGTTTTGATAACATTTGGTTCCCATGTCATATCAATCTCAATTATCCCATCAGCAGTATATTCAATCACAGGAAATTTTTCTATTTTATTTCCCAAGGAATCATGAGGATAATCTGGAATTGAAACAGTTTGTTCTTTTGCAATTGTAGTTTGAAATGTAAGCAAAAGAAAATAGATACAGAAAATAAAAAACAAAGATTTCATGATGGAGTTTTCTCAATGACAACTTAAAAAATCATTCACCGTAGAAGAAGAGCTATATCCCAAGGTGAAATGATCCGATCCTGGGTCATGACATAGGGGGTGTCCATACCAAGCATCCTTTTAGCTAATTCTGGAATTGGCAGATCTTCAGATATCTTTTCAAGCTTTTTCAGAGGGAATGTACCAGCTTTGATTTCCAAAAAGTTTGATACACCATCCAAGTAATTTAATTTAAAAGCAATTTTTTCAAGGATCAATCTATCACTTATGAAAGACGAGTAATCCTCCAAAACCAGTCTTCGAGTTTGCGTGTGAAACATGGATGTTAAAACATAATCCATTGTATCCTCTTGTGTGAATGTGATGATGTTCTTTTTGGGTATTTCACTTGCCTTCATATCAGTTTTTGATAATGCAGATACCTCAAGTAACGTTCGTACCGAAATGGCCGAATACCATCCCTTATCATGAGGGATTACTGCAAACCCAGTCCTTTGATGCTGCATCATTGATATCAAATCTGATAAGGTGGTTTGCAGTGTCACTATATTACTAAAACCCCCCATAACTTCACCTGCGGTGATTTGGTTAAAAAATTCAAAAGTTGGATTTTTGAGTAGTCCAAGAAGCGTTTCTTTTACTCCTAAAATTCCTATTGGTTTGTCGTCTTGAATTATTATAATATTGTCGATAAAAGATTCCAGATGGCTGCACAACATTGACGTCATTACCCACATCTTTTCAGTTGGTGGTGCTGCAACAGCTGGTGTAGACACCAATGATTGTGGGAGATCTTTCAAAGAATATTTTGAAATAGGAGCCCCTGCTTGAATTTTCTTATTACGAGTTCTAGCCTGTGATTCTGGTCCTAATATTATTCCCGTGTTTATATTTCTGCAAAGCTATTGAAATAATGGTAGCAATACATTGTGTTGCAATGTAAAGTGAAATTAGTGAGGACCTTGTATTTTTGCATGTTTTTTTACAGAGATTTATTAGTTGTATTAGCCTAGACTTATGATAATGACACAAAAAAATTACGATGACACCATACAAAAGAAAACTCAAACAATTACATTTCGACTTTCCTCATCAATCATAGAAGATTTAAAAGAAGACGCAGAAATTGAAAAAATCAATCTTAATCAACTTATTTCAAAAATATTATCCTATCACGTTCTATGGGAGAAATATGAAAGAAAGGTAGGCTTATTGCCCATGACAAAACCGTTTGTTAAAGATGCGGTAAACAGACTTGATGAAGAAGAAATAATACACCTTGCACAAAGAATTGAGAAAGATACCTCTAAAGACATTTTTAATTCAATAAAGATTGACTATACTGTAGAGGATTTTATAGAAATTTTGCGAGCGTGGCTAAATGTTGTCTGGATGCAACATTATATAAAAAAAGGAAAAAATTGTTATCATTTTAGAATCCAACACGACCTTGGAAAAAAATGGTCATTATATATCAAAACTTTGGTAGTGGGCCTTTTTGAGGATATATTAAATAAAAAATTAGAAGCAAAAACTACAAAAAATACAATATCATTTGTTTTTCCACGAGAATAGATTTCCATAATTTCAAACCAATTTTCTTATTTTATTATACGACATGACTCAAATTTTCTAGTTACGAAATTAGAAGGATAACATTGTGTTACATTGTGTTGCTGCTGATATATCTATAATGTGGAAAATATAAAAAACATGGTGAAGACTAAATCTCTTCATTTAAGATTACCTAGATATTTGTATCAACAAATTGAAGTTAGATCTAACATAGTGGGTTGCTCAAATGAGGATTTTGTAAAAAAAGCACTTGAGCTTGCAATAAATGGTTACAGCGAATTTGATTTTAAAGATAAACCAGTTGACAAAGAAATTGAATAACCGTTCTAATTTGAATAAGAATTTGAATCTTGGTGCGAATCGAAAAAAAATTACTAGCTATTTTTTGATGGAAAAAGGATGTTGCCCAAAATGTAACAAAAAGGAGGTGATATCTGATGCCGAAGCAGGTGAAATGATTTGTGGATCTTGTGGTTTAGTACTATCTGACCGAATAGAAGAATCTGGACCTGAACGGCGTTCTTTTTTTGATAAGCCAGATAGAATGAGAACAGGATCTCGTACGTCTCTTGCTATTCATGACATGGGCTTGGCAACTATTATCGGCCCACTAAACAAAGATGTTTCAGGAAAACCTCTTTCGCCTGATATGACAAACACGATCAGACGGATAAGAAAATGGGATAATCAAAGTCGTCACGGTGGGAGAACTGAAAGAAACTTGCAACAAGCATTTACATATCTTAACACCATGAAAGACAAGCTTGCCATATCTAATGCGGTAATAGAAAAAGCTGCTTATCTTTATAGAAAAGTTTTGGAAAAAAACCTGCTAATAGGAAGATCAATATCAGCGTTTATGGCAGCTGCATTATATGCAGCGTGCCGTGAGGCCGAAACCCCAAAAACCCGTAAGGAAATAGCCAAAGCAGCTAATGTTCCAAATAGACTTGTTGGAGTTTGCTACAGAATATTAGTCAAGGAATTAGATTTGAAGATACCAGTAGTAGATCCAGTATATTGTATTGCTAGAATTTCCAGCAAAATAGGAATCTCTGAAAAAACAAAACGTTGTTCCATAGAAATTCTTAGGAAATCTGAAGAAAATAACATCTCAGGAGGTAAAGATCCAATGGCGCTGGCAGCTTCGGCTCTGTATCTTAGTTGTGTCAAAATGAATGAGAATCATTCTCAGGCCAAATTAGCCGAGGCCGCTGACCTTACAACAGTAACAATAAGAAACAGATGCAAGGACTTAGAAATATTGAAAATCTAGCTGACCTTGGAATTATAAAATCATGAACATTAAACTCTTTGTTAAGGAAAACAAGGGTATTAGCATTCTCATAATAGCGGTATCTTCTCTTGTGATAATAAAATTATTTCTTATCGACTCATTTCTTTTTGGTAGGTAAAATGTGCCCATATCTAAAAACAGTTTTTTAGAAAATGGCGATGGCATTTGTGTTAATCAACTGTGATTTAGGGGCAGAGGAATTCGTTATTTCAGAACTTAAAGAAATCGAAACTGTAAAGGAGGTTAGGGGAGTTCTTGGTACCTACGATATTCTAGTCAAACTAGAAGATGAGTCGTTAGATGAAATAAGCAAAACAATAACTTTGAAAATTCGTAAGTTGGACAAAATTCGTTTTACAATGACTTTGAATATCATCAAAGGTCAGTAACAAAAGAGACTTGCAACAAAAGAAATGTCCATGCAAATGTGGCTGCACTAAAACAATATCGAATGTATATTATGATATTTGCATTCACTGTACACTTGGAACACATAAAAAACCTCAATAAAATGAATTGTGATGGCAGATGGTAAATTCGGTACTGCGATAAATTGCATAGATGGAAGAACTCAAAATCCTGTATCGCAATGGATTAAAGAAAATTATTCTGTAGATTATGTTGATACAGTAACGGAGCCTGGTCCTGATAAAGTATTGTTGGAGGTAAATATTGAAAAAATAGAGCAGATAAAATCAAAGCTTCTCATTTCCATTAAAGCTCATAATTCCTCATTGATCGTTATTGCTGGGCATCATGACTGTGCAGGAAATCCTGTCTTAAAAGAAGAACATCTAACACAAATAAAAAAATCAATTAACATGATAAAATCTTGGAATTTTCCAGTTAAAGTTGTTGGAGTGTGGGTTAACGACCAATGGAAAGTTGAGCAAATTCAAGAGTAGATAAATTTTCATGGTTTAATACAGATAACTTTTACCGATTTATCCAAATTATCACCAAATCTTTTTTTAAATTAACATTTGATATGAACTGTTAACCGAACTCGTAAAGTGTGGTTATTCCTTGTAAAAGAAAAAATGATCTGTTTCCATTTTCTCAAATATAATAATAAGAATTAAGAACCAGATGATTGATTCAATGTCTATTTCGTTGAATTATTTTGAAAAGAATGCTATTTGATTATAGTTCGTATCAAATAATAACTAAGCTGAAAATCAAGGCGAATATAGAGTATGATTTCTGCCAAAGAATTATCTGCAAGAATCTGTCTTCACAAGATATGAGACAAAATAGGTATGTGTTAGGAACAATTCTAACTTTGGCAGTAATGCTCTCCATAACACCAAGTGTATCAGCACAGAACATACCTGACCTACTTGATGCAGGAACTACCCCCGATTCGTTTGCTTATGGATTCAAACGACTCTTTGAGGCATTGGATCTTGCATTTACTTTCAATGAAAATGATAAGGTAGTAAAACACATCAAATTTGCTGAGCTCAGATTTAGTGAAGCCATATCAGTAGTCCTAAAAGGAATGCCAGAATTTGTAGATGGCTTGACAAGAGATTATGACAAACAGATTTCAGATGCCAACAAAATTGCTGGCTTGGCAGAAAATGCAAATGACAGGGAAACATTATCTGAGCTAGTTGTAGTGATTACTTCTAAACATCTGGAAGTTTTGGACAAAATTAAAGATATAGTACCTGAACAAGCAAAGGAAAAAATCTCATCACTTAAAGAAATAGCAATCAAAGGTAGCACAGAAGCCCTCAAAAACCTAGCCCAAGAGAACCCCAAAAACCTCTAAATTATAACTTTTCAATTAGCTATTTAATGAATCTTAATCCTAAAAATTCTTAAAATTAACATTTGATACGAACAATTAATCACAGAATTTCTAAATTCTTAATTTATTTTATTCTCCAAACAATACGATTTTAAGACATTTTTTGCAGAGCCAATTATCAACAAGAAGCGATGGTTCCATGTGACATTTATTACAGAGGCTCACTTTAGCTCTTCTTTCTATATGCTATTCTATGTGGTAGAACAATTTTTCTATACCTTGCGTACGCCTCATCAGCTTCTTGTTTAAGCGTGGCGTCAATGGTTTTGTCTGCTTTTACTGTTAATTTGAATAGTTCTTTGTCCAATATAGTGATTATTCTTACAAGATTTTTGTCTCTTGATTTGTTAGCCTTTTTACGTGCTAACGCATACTCCACGAATGCTTCTCGTTGTTTCTTTGTATGTCTCAAGATGATTATTTAACAAAAGAAAAGAAAAGCGATCTTATCGAAAAATGTTGTCTTTCTTAGTTATTGTTTTTTCCTGAAAATTCGTAAAAATTAACTATTTGATCAAAGTATAAAATTGAAATAGTATAGCAGGAATCTTTGAATATGAAAGCAAAATTTTTTACAGGCGATTCCTTTGACTTGGAGAAATCTGTGAACTCTTTTTTGGGTGAAGCAGGAAATATTCGCATCAAGAAGGCACAAATGGTTTCAACAAACGAAAAGAGTGCTAATGATGAGGCTGAGTTTGGTGTGATGATTTTCTACGTAAAGAAAGAAGAAGACTAAACTGAAAAAAATTAAAAAAAGGATTAGAAGATGAACGGGAATTATTCTTTATAATGAACTAATAGTGACTTTCCCATAACGGGATGAACAGCTATTATATTTTCGCCCTTCTCAGCTAGAAATTTGTTTACTACATCTTGAAGAAATACATCCTGTGGTAATTGTTCAGCTTCAAAATATTGTATTTTGTGAATCATTATAGTGAGGATCAATTAAGATGATATTAATGATTCTGAAAATAAGTAGTAGATATTCTTTAGAAAAATTTATGGTTTGAGAAATTTTACGTTGTAATGACTATGTTGGCCTTTTTGCGTCAAATCTACTCGTCACGGTGTTGTGGAATGCTGTTTTCTATGTCATTATGACATGCATTACAATAAATCACAATGTTTGTCCAATCATCATTACTCGAATCCTCATCTTTATGATGTAGGTTTAATTTTTTGTGATGGGCAGTTTTGTGACATCTTTTACATTCCGCTTTAACATCCACAAGGCGTTTCAATATTGCTTGTATGTTGAAATCTTTTCTTGCCATGTTTTACGAGATTCTTAGTTCGTTATAACGAATCTCCAACAAAACAACTCACATTATAACGTGAATCATTACGGAATTTTTAGGCCTGAAAATTCTTAATTCTTAGTTTGAGATAGAAATTTCATGCTTGTCTGTGAAAAATGCGGTGAGCCAGCTTCTAGAAGTATTTCATGGGACGAAGCGAAGGGCGTAACTAGAATACATTATTTTTGTAAAAATCATATGCCAAAATCTAAAAATTCTTAATTCTCAGTTTAAGCTAGAAAAGACATGTCAGATAATTCAGCATATTATGTTGATATTAAAGTATCAGATTGGGCGGCAGTACCAAAATCAGAGATAAACGAACCTAAATTGATCGCGTTAGTAGAAAA
>JAEHKV010000028.1 GCA_016838845.1 Nitrosopumilales archaeon
AGGTCTTAGAAATATTGAGGTGGCAGATACCAGAATATCAAGCATAGATGGTGAGAAAGGTAAACTCATCTATCGTGGATATGATATCTTAGATCTTACAAAAAAATCCAATTTTGAAGAAACTGCCTATCTTCTCTTACATGATGAACTTCCATCACGAAGACAATTTGATGATTTTAAACGAAAGTTGGCAGCAGAAAGAACAATCCCAAAGAGAGTGCAAGAAAATATGGGAAATTGGCGTAAAGATGCGGATCCTATGGATATGTTGCAAGCATTTGTGGCAGCATTATCTGGTTATTATGATGAGGAGTTTCGAGATAAGCAAGCTAGCTATAGCAGAGCCATAACCCTCATTGCAAAGGTTCCAACGATTGTGGCGAGTTGGGAGCGAATACGAAATAACAAAGATTTGGTTCATCCAGATCCAAAATTAAGTCATGCTGCTAATTTTCTCTATATGTTAACTAGTAAAAAACCAGATTCCGAGATTGAAAAAATATTTGATATTTGTTTGATTTTACATGCTGATCACACTTTCAATGCCTCAACCTTTGCAGCTAGACAGGTTGCTTCAACTAGAGCTCACATGTATTCCGCTGCAAGTGCTGCTATTGGTGCCTTAAGTGGTGAACTTCATGGTGGTGCAAATTATGAGGTAATGAAAATGCTTCTTGACATTGAAACAGTGGATAATGTAGAACAATGGGTTAAATCAAGTATAAGTAAAGGAGAAAAAATAATGGGAATGGGTCACGCTGTTTACAAAACGTATGACCCAAGAGCTCAGGTTTTAAAAGAATTGTCAAGAAAGCTTGCTAATCGAACTGGAGAACCTTGGTTTGATATTACTCAAAAAGTTGAACAAGTGACAATTGATGAAATAAAAAAACAAAAAGGAATTGATATCTATCCAAATGTTGATTTGTATAGTGCCTCACTTTACTATATGCTAAAAATTCCAATGGATTTGAATACCCCAGTATTTGCGATTTCAAGGGTTGCAGGTTGGGCGTCGCACATCATAGAAGAAAAATTTGCCGAAGCAGCTCCAAAGCCAGCACTCTATAGACCTAAAGCTGTGTACGTTGGAAAATATTGTGGTCCTCAAGGTTGTGAGTACAAATCACTTGATCTAAGAGCCGAAGCAAAAATCGATTAATTTCTCGAGTTTAACCATTCTTTGGCTTTTGAATTTACGTCGTGTTTGTACAAAACTTCAAAGACCATATCGTAAAAGGATATTCCCTTTTTTCTAGCTTGTTCATCAAGCCACTTTATTCCATCGGCAAGCTCAGGATCATATTCTGAGAATTCAACAAGCTCATCAACCATCTTAGTAAAGAAAGCATGTGATTCAAGCATTGAGAAGTGATTTCAATCTGCGATCATAAGTAGGGGATTCAAATTATATAGACAAAAAAGGCAACTTTTTCGACAAAAGTCATTCGTGAAAAATAATTCCTAGTCATAAATCATGAGGTCCTTTTCCTCAAGCAGATTATGAAGTTGGTTTACAGAACGATACACATCTTTTTCGGTTCTACCACCCGTACATACTAATTTACCAGAAGAAAAAATCAGAATTACGGTTTTCGGATCTAACACCCTATGAATTAATCCTGGAAATTGTTCTGGCTCGTACATACTTCTTGGTAATGTTCTTGCAGCCTGTTCCAAGCTAACTCTACCACCAAGGTTGATAGATGCTACAATATTTTGAATAGTAGTTACAGCATCTTTTTTGATCTTAATGCCACCTTTGCGAAGCTGTTGGACTACAGTTTTTACTGCCTTTCTTGCTAACTCTTCAGATTTTGCACCAGTACAAACCATCTTTCCTGTTCTGAAAAGTAATGTAGCTGTCTTTGGGCTTTTTATTCTAAACACAGCACCCGGAAACTGTTCTGGATGCCATTCTACATCAGGAAATTTCTTTGTAATATCTTTGAGATCTAGTTTTTGATCAATTGTTGCTGACGCAACAACATTCTCGATGCTAATTATTGGTTTAGTGACTGGCATTATCCTTTGGTTTTAATGGGGTTATTTTTTAATTTCTAATAGTATATTCTCATCTTGCCATGTAACGTTATCCATATCTTCATAATTTTTCAAAATATTTTTTCTAAATTCATCCAAGTAATTTCCAAATGTGCCATCATAAAATTCAAAGGTAGAGTAGTGCTTATTCTTTGCTTGTTCTACAAGTCTTTCTAAACTAGAGGTTCTATGATATCCAAATACTTTGGTGGAATAAATCTTCATGTCGGCTTGTTGAATATGGTTTTTCAGTTCATCTAATTCATACAACCGATTCTCTATCTCAGAAAATAATGGAAAGTGTTTGCCCCAGACGCTTCTTGAGTTTTGATTTTTTAGCCGTGTGTAAATAAACAAATGACCATCATCTTTGAGTGACCTTAATGTTTCTCCTAAAAATTTTTGAATGTCAAAATGATGTATGGCATTAAACGTTACAATGCAATCCATCGAATCATTTTCTAGGGGCAGTCTGCTGGCATCACCCTGTCTAACACAAAAATTCAGAGTATTTTGTTCGGTCAGGTAATCCTCCAAACGACTTAACATATCTTCATTGGTATCAATACAGTGAAGAAAGCTGTCATCACTCAAACATCTCAGAAGTTCTAGTGAATATCTTCCATCACCACAACCCACATCTGCAATGTTAATTCTGGTTTTTCTGTTTAGTCTATTTTTTATGTGTAAAATTGGTTTTGTGTCAGTTGTTCTCACGGTCCTATATTTTGAAGAAATCTTTGAAAGTGGTCATACATGACTTTCTTGTCAACTATTAACTTATTTTGAGCGTCCTTCACATTATAAATTGAAAATAACTACAATGTAAACCCTTGTTTACTGTTTTTTGTCAGGTTTTCAATTGCTTTATTACCATATAGTGGAGATAAAATTAACATGGAAATTCTCGATGATGAAATTCACTTGTGGCTTCAAAGTGCAAGATTTGTTAAAGCAAAGCCTGGCGTGTATGTTCTTTATGATAAAAATGAAGATATAATCTACATTGGAGAAAGTGAAAATCTTCAGAATCAATTTGCAAAGTATGTTGATACAAACTTTGAAAATGATACTTGTAAACAAAAAACCCATACATACCAAAGAGAATTTGTTGAAAATCCAAAAGAACGAAAAAGACAGATTTTAGAAGACTTTAAGGAAAAACATAGCAAACTTCCTGTTTGTAATGATGATACAGATTGAAAACTTAGCTAAGATTTGAAGAATATTCTGTAGCCTGTAGCTAAACAAAATTTATAGATCTTTCTAAATAAGACCAAGTTTAGGATTAGGCACATGACAACAGCATATTGTGTAAAATGCAGAGCAAAAAGAGAGATAAAAGATCCTGAAGTAATCAAAATGAAAAATGGACGACCTGCAGTAAAAGGCACTTGTCCCGAATGTGGCACTAAAGTCTTTAGAATAGGAAAACCATAGTTGTAATAACTTGAGAAAATTCATGGGTTTTATCTCTAGTAAATGAGCATTTGTGAATTTATAATGGACAAAATCCCCATTTTGATCGACTTTTGGAACACGCGTATTACTCAGATGGCAATACAAAGAGAATTTCGTGGGTCATCAAAACTAATGGATCTAAAGTTGAACAAGAAAGAGAGCACGCAGATATTTATGTAGATAAGGTTAGTAATGAACAATCAAAGTACATTGCTCTACATGTTGGAATTTTTTGGGGCATTGGAAATTATATCATAAAAAATGGTGACGCGATAAATATAATGCTTGACTCAAAATCTATGTATGATCACTTAGTTAACGATTCACAAATTTCAGATCGATTAATAGAAATGAAAACTTTCTATATTAAGCAATTAGTTGAGCAAAGAAAATTAAAAATTAACTACCAACTTCTAGGGCCAGAAGAGAATTTAGCAGCCAAATTAATATAATTACATACTAGGACTTAAGGCCAAAAACGGTAGTATTTTGACGACAGTCCCAATATGATGATGTAGTGTATACAAGACCATAAAGTAAAAAAATAGTTGTTCAAAAACCTTGACAAAGTTTTGCTTTATTATAAAAAAGGAAAAACATCGATCCGATGATTCTAGATATGGATCGCTGATTATCGAAGGATAATACCAATATCGATAAGATTGGTATGGGTGTAGCCAGTTTTAATCAAACCGCCATATTTTTTAAAAAATGAGTTTGAATCATTATTTTTCAAATATTTTGTAATTTTTTGTGATGATATGGAAAAATTTTCTATAATTGCACCAGCGTCTTTTGTATTACCATCTATGCCATCTGTTCCTAATGAAGCAAACACTACATCGTCACTTACGTTTTGAATTTTTTGCAAAATTCGTAAGACCAGTTCCTGATTTCTTCCACCTTTTCCGTTACCAATGACTGTAACAGTTGTTTCGCCACCAAAAATAATACAAGTATTTTTTTTCTTTGGAATTATTTTAACAAGTTTTTTAGAGGCTAACTCTATATTTCCAGAAATTGAAAAAATTTTTGTGGTAAAACCTAATTGTTTTGCCTTTTTTGCCATTTCTTTGAGGCAATCATTATTTGTAGAAATGACTTGATTAGTAATTTTTGATCTTTTAGGCGTCTCTGCAATTTTACCAAGTGACCCAGCATTGAAACGTTTTAAAATGTTTTTAGAAATCTTATGAGATAAGTTATATTTTTTAATAATTTTTTTAGCATCTTTGTATGTGGTTCTATCAAAATAGGTACATCCTGATGAAATAGAGGACAAATCATTATCGTGTACATCCGACATTACTAAGGCAACACCATTACATTGCAAATTCCCAACCATCATACCGCCTTTAATTTTAGATAGGTGCTTTCGTACACAATTAAATTCCTGAATTGTTGCTCCGCACTTTAGCAATTGGTTTGTGATATTTTTTTTCTCAGTGAGCGTAATTCCTCCAGGCAATGAGATTAAAGATGACCCGCCTCCAGATACCAAAAATATTACAAAATCTTCTTTCTTGACATTTTTTAAGAAACGCATTATTGATTTTGCAGCCATTACACTTTTTTGATTTGGAATTGGATGTCCAGAATGAATAACTTTGAATTTTTTGATTTTAACTAAAGAATCCGATGCTTCCGGAATTACAATAATGCCAGATTTAATTTTGAATATTGAGTTTATTGTCTTTGCCATAGAATCGGCAGCTTTTCCATATGAAATCAAAAAGATATTTCCAAAAGCTGATAAAGCAAATGATTTTTTTTGGGTAACTATTTTGTTTGATTTTATGATTTTTTTAATTGATTTTTCTGGTAGGGCTGCATCTAAACCAGCACCCAAAATTTTAAGAGCTGCCTTTTTTCTAGAATTTGTTGCTAATTCTTGAAAATTTTGAATAATCATTTTTCAATTTCTATGCAAGATTTGAAAGATATAAAAATAATCAAAGAGTTTGGTTTTTTCATGCACACAGTAAGAATTCCATCCGTAATCAAGTTTGGAGAAAACGCATTAGGTGAAACAGAATATCCTAAAAATGCTCTAGTTGTTACAACTGCTCCTCCTAAACTATCTGACAAATGGTTAGACAAAATGGGGATTCAGGACTATATGCTATTTGATAAAGTAACTTCAGAGCCTTCCATTGATGACGTAAATTCGTTGGTCTCTGAATTTAAAAGCAAAAAACCTTCTGCACTAATTGGTTTAGGAGGTGGAAGCTCTATGGACGTTGTAAAATATGCCGCACAGGATTTTGGAGTAAAAAAAATTCTCATCCCAACAACATTTGGTACAGGAGCGGAGATGACAACATATTGTGTTCTCAAGTTTGAAGGAAAAAAGAAGCTCCTACATGAAGACAGATTCTTAGCTGATATTGCGGTAGTTGATTCATATTTTATGGATGGAACGCCAGAAGGGATTCTTAAAAACTCTGTTTGTGATGCATGTGCACAAGCAACAGAAGGATATGATAGTAAATTAGGAAATGATCTTACTCGAACACTTTGCAAACAGGCATTTGACGTACTATATGATGCAATAATTAATGATAAACCAGAAAACTACCCTTATGGTTCAATGTTATCTGGGATTGGTTTTGGGAATTGTTCTACAACTCTAGGTCATGCACTTTCGTATGTATTTTCAAACGAAGGCGTTCCACATGGATATTCATTATCATCCTGTACAACTGTTGCGCACAAGCATAACAAGTCAATTTTTTATGAAAAGTTCAAACAAGTCATCGAAAAGTTAGGATTTGATAAACTTGATCTAAAAGCAGATGTATCTGAAGCAGCTGATACAGTAATGACTGACCGAGGACATTTGGATCCTAATCCAATTCCAATAAGTAAAGAAGATGTCATGAAATGTCTTGAAGATATTAAATCAGGTAATATGTAAAAAATTCTACAAATTTTTCATATTTTTTTAAATTTTCATGTATTGCGAATTCAGTCATCCTAACTAAACTTAATTACCGCAAAAATTTATCGTATTGGTACTAGGTTCAAAAATTGGTAAAAATAAAGTATGGAATTCAAAATGGTCTTAATGTTGCACGAGCAGGATATACTGAAGACCAAATTTTAACTGCGTGTATGCTTGCTGACAAAACAGGATATGATTCAGTTTTCTATATGGACCATACCAATGTGCCTCAATGGAAGAATGCAATTGTGCTCGACCCATGGGTTATGCTTTCAGCTATTGCAGCGGTTACACGCAATGTAGAGTTGGGAACCTGTGTTACTGATGCAATTAGACGTCATCCATCAAATATTGCACTAGCTGTAATTACATTAGATAGAGTATCAAAAGGTAGAGCGATTTTAGGAATTGGGGCTGGCGAAGCGCAAAACCTAAAAGAATTTTGTATACCTTTTGAAAAACCAGTCTCTAAATGGGAAGAACAAATACAATTGATTAAAAAATTGTATGGCTCTACTCCAGATAATACAGTTGATTTTGATGGGAAGTATTACAAATTAGAAGGTGCATGTCTCCAAGCACCACCAATTAGAAAACCGTATCCGCCAACATACATGGCATCTGGCGGTACACGTACGTTAATGCTTACAGGAAAATATGGAGAAGGTTGGCTTCCAATTGGATATACTCCAGAATTATTTGAGGATCATGCTGCACAGATTAAAAAATCAATGGACGAAAATGGAAGGACCGAACAGGAAAAAAATGATTTTCAATATGCATTAGACATTGATGTATACTTTTCTGAAGATGCAGAGGAATCTTGGGCCAAAATGAAAGAGGCTGTCAAAGTAAGTTTGTTCAAACCTGAAGTGTTAAGAGTTCATGGTCTTAAAGAGATTGAAGGTTTTGATTTCAGGAAATATTTTACCGAATATTCTATGTCAAATCAAAGTTGGATTGTGAAGATGCGTGAAGCTGCTACAAAAATACCAGATCCAATTGCACGTTCTTCAACTGCAGTAGGAAGGCCAGATGATATCATACCAGTTTTTGAGAGATTTTTGAAAGCAGGAGTTAATCATTTTGTTATAAGATTCTGGGGAAAGAATTACTTTGGTAGTATTGATAAATTTGCCAGTGAGGTTATGCCTTATTTGAGAGAAAAGGTTGGAGATAGCAAATAATTCTTAGATAGCATGTAAAAATTACCAAATTTGTGAATTTTAGATTTATAATTACA
>JAEHKV010000029.1 GCA_016838845.1 Nitrosopumilales archaeon
TATCCAAATCGGTATTTTTTACAACAATTGTAATACTTGATTCTGAAGGATTTTGAGAAATCATCATTACATTCACTCCAGATTTTGCTAAGGTTGTAAAGATTTTTGCTGCTGTTCCAGGTATTCCAACCATACTACCGCCTCTCACATCTATCAAAGCACTGTGTCGTATTGCACTGACACACTTGACAGTCTTTTTTGTGTCTGCATCTGTAGATGCAGTAACAAGAGTTCCTTCGTTCTTAAGGTTGAATGTGTTTCTAATTCTCATAGGTATTTTCTTAGTTAGTAGTGGTTCAAATGTACGTGGATGAATTTGCTTTGCACCAAAAAGAGACATTTCAATTGCTTCAACATAGGAAACCTGTTTTAAGATCTTGGCATTTTTTACAAACTTTGGATCAGCAGTCATCAATCCATCAACATCGCTCATTAACCAAATTTCGTCTGCTCTAATGCAAGTAGCTAGCGTTGTTGCGGTGTAATCTGAACCACCTCTACCAAAGGTAGTGACTCTCCCGTGTTGGTCCGCACCAGCAAATCCTCCTACTACAGGAATTGTTTTTTTCGCAAAAAGTGAATCTACAGTTTTTGAAACCCGAAGTTTTGTAGTATCCATCAAAGGTTTTGATTCGCCAAAATTAGAATCAGTAACAATTCCAACTTCCTTGCCAGTAAGTGGGACAGATTTTATTCCCTGATCAAGCAATGCTGCAGATACTATTTTGATTGATAATCGTTCTCCAAATGATATGAGGTAATCCAAAGAACGAGGAGTTACCTCGCCTAGGAGAACCATTCCATCAATAAGTGCTACAAGTTCTGTGAAGTCTGAAGCCAGATCGTTTAAAAGATCTTTCTTTATCTTTGCATTCGATATTGTTTCTTTAGCCAATAGTTTGTGTCTTTGAATTATTTTTTCTGTTAATCGTTTGGCGTTTTCTTTTTTTCCTTTCTTGATTAAATGATGTTTTTCTATAAGGTCATCAGTTATTCCACTAATCGCTGAACACACAATTAGAATTTGATTTTTCTTTGAAAGTGAGCTTATGTGTTTTGCAATATCCCTAAGTTTTTTAGTCGATGAAATTGATGTTCCACCATATTTTACTACTAATCTCAAATCAGTATAACCTGTTTTAATTAATCCTTAAATTCTTTAACTTTCCACACGTGGAGCTAAATAGAAGTGAATTCTACCAATATTTGCTACCTTGAATTCAATTCTTAATGGTTTTGCAGTAGAGTATTCACAAGTAACTGAACCGGCCGTGGTGCCCACTGCATTAACTATTGGAGTTAGATATTCCAAGCTGTATGTTCCAACACTTTGCCCTTTTACTGTTAGATTTTGTATGTCTTCCGCATCTTTTTCAAGATCAATTACCACTTCACCCGAATCACCCTTTCCTGAAAACTCTGCTTTTTCCTCTGTTGTGTTTATAGTTAGATAGTCAGAAACCACTTGTACATCTCCTAAAATTTTGTCAAATGCTTTTGAAGATAGTTCTATCTTAGCATCGTATGGAATTTTTGGGAGAGGGGTATCAGTTGCTGAACTTTCGATTAATCTAATTTTATATTTTTTATTTTTACCAACTGTAACAAGAAGTTGGTTGTCATCAGAGATGCTGATTTCAATACTGTCTTTTTTTTCAGCTCTCTTGATTAATTTTGAAAATTCATCGATACGAACTCCGAATTTAATGTCGCTATCACATTCGAATTTCTCAAATGCAGAATTTGGCCAAGAGATATCAATGAGTGCCACATGCGAGGGGTCCATTCCCTTAAAGGTTATTCCTTCGGCAGAGGCCACAAAAGTAGCTTCCTCAACTAGTGTAGATATGGCAGAAATTATTGCCTTCAGATCGTCTGAACCACTTGTTTTAGCTGAAAATACCAAGACTCAATCACATGTTCTAAATATTCGAGTTAAAAGTTATGCGTAATTACGCCATGTAAAATTACATTTTATACATCGATAGAACTGAGTGGTGGGTTCATCAGCACTACGGGTTTGGAGCATCCACCAAACAGCTTGATCATGACCACATTTTTCACAATCAATCTTGATCGTTGGTAATGTTTCTTGACCATCAGATTCTTCCAAAACATTGAATTCTGAAACTTCTTTCTCTTCCTTAACTTGTTTTGTGGTTGTAGTACCACCCTCAGTATAATCACACTTGGTACAGCGTAGACCAGTATCAGTTTTCGTTAGTCTTACCTCACAATTGGGGCAAAATTTCATTTATTTTACCTTAATTTTTGAATTAAATAATTTTTTTAGATCATCAGCAACCTTTTTTGCAGATTCGGTTGCTTTTGAAATTTCTTTAATGGGATTACTTTTAGATGAATTAACTCGCATCCAACATTCATTGGTTAATGGATGTTTTAATATAACACCAGCAAAATCAATCCCAGAATTCTTGAGAAGCTCATGTTGAACTATGTATAAGGTAGCAACATCTGATTCTGTAATAGACAAACTAACCTCCTTTCGAGATAAATTTAGTACTTTAGCTTGCATGTATTCGGAAAAGGAACTTATTGTAGATATAAATCATTATCAGCGAATCATGGGAGAAAGTAGCATTTCAGAGATTGATCTGTTAAAGAACAAAGATGAATTTTCTTCGGATGAAAATATTACTATTAATGTAAAATTTACTGTCAGGGGTGCTATTCGTGATGCTTTCACAGAAAAAAACTGGACAGCGGCATATAACAAAAATGATAATACGTTCAAGATGAAATATGGAATAAAACTTCATACCGGCGGATTAAGAAAACATGAGATCAAGTCTATTGATTCTTACAGGAAAGCAGCAATTTTTTGGACAAGAAATCCAAAATTGGTAAATCCTATGAAAAAGAAGCGAGTGTGGGTTCAAGTAGCAAAAAATTTCGAGCCTTTTATTCGATTAACTGAGGAAGCGGTTAGAGAAGAGTTGTTTGATTTTGATGAAAAAATTTCATTCAAGGCTTCTGAGTTAGGAGAAGGAAAACACAAGATTGGGGCAGAGGCATCAGCGTCCTGGCAGAAACATGATTACATACCAGCCTCCAATGTCAAAAATCATGCAAAAGAAATTGAAATAAAAATCAATTAGGGATATAAAGGACTTCTCTAGAAATTTTTCATGGCAAAATATGATGGTCTGTTAGGACAACCAGTTCTTGAAATTGAAGAGCCGGACAAAGAAGGCGGTATTACAATAATCTTCAAGGATAATAGATTCATGTTTATCAAGGCGATAGACGGTAAGATTGATACCGTTTCAATCCCGGAGTGATATGGCGGATAAAAATGGAAAAATTTGATCCACTTAAAATGGTAGAATTGGTAAAAGTAGAAGATCCAGACAGTGAGGGTGGTTTGACGTTAGTTTTTAATGATAATAAACAAGTGAAAATCAAAATAGTTGATGGAAAGCTAGTGTCTGTAGTATCCTAAAAATTAGTTGTTTGTGTGCTTTTCATAAAACTGAATTGCTAATTCTTGACCTTCGGATTGAATAGAACCGGGTCTTTCGGTTCTTACCTTTTCAATAGCATCTTTTGCAGAATATTTTTGATATTTCACAAGATAACAGGCTAGTACTGTTCCGGTTCTACCCATACCTGCAGCACAGTGAACCATCACAGGCTCTTTGTTGTTAATTCTTTTATGAATAAAATCCACAGCAGTATCAATTTTGTCCATATCAGGGGATGTAAGATCTGTAGTAGGAACGTGGAGATAATTTACATCTTCAACCCAAGATTCTGGCAATGCATTTTCTGTCATCGTTACAATTGATTTGACACCTTGTTTCAAAACCCATTCCAACTCATCATGAGTTGTTGGCATGCCAGAACCTGCTAGTGTTTCTCCTATAAACCACGAGAAATTAGTTGGTTTTTTTGTGATCTTTCCATGGAACTTCCGCCAAACATTTCCTGGTTTGCTCATAGGAATAATTCGTGTTTTTCTGTATTTTTAGCATTGCGAATGAAGATGTTTGCTTATATTAGTCAAAAGCCTAGTTATAGAATGATAGGA